>JANONH010000213.1:0-2001 GCA_031420735.1 Methylibium sp. | reverse complement strand
CGCGCCGACCGCCTCAGCTACGACACGCCCGAGGACCTGGCGACCGCCCGCGGCAACGTGCGCATCAACCGCGCCGGCGCCATCTATTCCGGGCCCGAACTGCAACTCAGCGTGAAGCGCTTCGAGGGCTATTTCCTGCAGCCCGAGTTCGAGCTCACGGCACTGGGCGCACGCGGCAACGCCGACCGCATCGACTTCCTGGGCGCCGCGCGCTCGCGTGCCACCAACGCCAGCTACAGCAGCTGCCCGCGCGAGGAAGGCGTCGAGCCCGACTGGGTGCTGAAGACACGCAGCGTGCGCATCGACCTGGATGCCAACGAAGGCGTCGCCGAAGGCGCGGTGCTGCGCTTCATGCGCACGCCCATCGTCGCCCTGCCGACGCTGAGCTTCCCGCTCGGCGACACGCGCAAGTCGGGCTGGCTGCCGCCGAGCATCAACATCGACAACCGCAGCGGCGTCGAGCTGTCGGTGCCGTACTACTGGAACATCGCGCCGCAGCGCGACGCCACCTTTGCGCCGCGAATCATTACCCGCCGCGGGATCGGCCTGGACAGCGAGTTCCGCTACCTCGAGCCGCGCTACGAAGGCAGCCTGAACTTCGACTGGCTGCCCAGCGACCGCATCGCCGGCCGCTCGCGCGAATCGCTGCAGTGGTTGCACGAGGGCCGGCTGGGCGACACCGGCCTGTGGCGTACCGAACTGCTGCGCGTTTCCGACGACGACTGGTGGAAGGACTTCCCCAACGCCAGCCGCAGCCTGACCAGTCGCCTGCTGCCGCTGCGGCTGGCGGCCGAGCGGCCGTTCACGCTCGGTGCCGCCGACGGCCTGGTCTACGCCCGCACGCTGCACTGGCAGGTGCTGCAGAGCGCCGACTCGTTCATCGACTCGCCCTACCAGCGCGCGCCGCAGCTGGGCGTGCGGGCCAGCGGTGCGCTGGGCGGTGTCGACAGCGGCTGGGAATTTGCGCTCGAAAGCGAGTTCAACCGCTTCAGCCTGCCGTCGGATGCCGCCAGCGCGGGCCGTCCGGTGGGCGACCGCTGGCACCTGCTGGCTTCGATCAGCCGGCCGTTCCGGCAGCAGGGCTGGTGGCTGGTGCCCAAGCTGGCGCTGAACCTGGCCGCCTACCGTACGCGCGACGTCGACGGCGGCCCCAGCACCACCTTCAGCCGCGACGCGCGGCGTGCCATTCCCAGCCTGAGCGTCGACGCCGGCTTCGAGTTCGAGCGCAGCACGCAGGCCTTCGGCCGCACGCTGCAGCAGACGCTGGAGCCGCGGCTGCTGTACGTCAGCACGCCCTAACGCGCGCAGAGCCGGTTGCCCAACTACGACAGCGCGGCCAAAGACTTCAACTTCGTCTCGATCTACACCGACAACGCCTTCTCGGGCGTCGACCGTGTCTCCGATTCGCACCAGTTCACGGCCGGCGTGACCACGCGCCTGGTCGACGCCGTCAGCGGCGCCGAGGCGCTGCGCCTGGGTCTGGTACAGCGCTACCTGTTGCGCACGCAACGCGTGGCGCCGCAGGCCGACGGCACGCCCGACGGGCCGCCGCTGGAGCAGCGCTTCTCCGACGCCTTGCTGCTCGGCTCGAGCAATGTATTTCCGGGCTGGACGCTCGACGGCGCGGTGCAATACAGCCCCGACATCCAGCGCTCGGTGCGTTCGATCGTCGGCGCGCGTTATTCGCCCGGGCCCTTTCGCACTGTCGGCGCCACGTACCGCCTGGCGCGCGGCCTGAGCGAACAGGTCGAGGTCGGCTGGCAGTGGCCGGTCTACGGCGGCCGGCGCGACCCGGCGGCAGGCAGCGGCGGCTGCGGCGGCACCTGGTATTCGGTCGGCCGCTTCAACTACAGCGTCGCCGACAGCCGCGTCACCGATTCGGTGCTGGGGCTGGAGTACGACGCCGGCTGCTGGATCGGCCGCATCGTCGCCGAGCGCCTGTCCACCGGCCGCAGCGAGGCGACCACCCGGCTGCTGATCCAGCTTGAGCTGGTGGGCCTG
>JANONH010000212.1:0-3327 GCA_031420735.1 Methylibium sp. | reverse complement strand
GACGTCGGCCCCGACCTCGAAGGCACGAGGGCCGATGGCCGGCCCGAGCCAGGCCACCACCTCGCCCGGGTCGCAGTGGGCGCCATTGCAGACCGCTATGACCGCGGCCTGCGCCACGCCGCCTGCCAGCCCACGCCAGCCTGCATGGGCGGCGGCAACAGCCCGCCCGTTGCGTGCGGCCAAGAGGACCGGCATGCAGTCGGCCACCAGGATGCTGCAGGCAAGGCCCGCTTGCGTCGTGACGCTGGCGTCAGCTTCTGGCAAGAGGCCGTTGATCGGGGGCTGCGTCAGCCGGGCGACGCAGGCGCCGTGCACCTGATTCAGCCAGACCGGAATGGCGCTGCAGCGTCTTGCGTGCCTTGCTCGGTTTTCGGCCACCGCCACCGGGTCGTCGCCAATGTCGGCTTTTAAATTGAGGCTGTCGAAGGGCGCCTGCCCGACCCCGCCGCGACGTGTGCTCATCAGGGCGCCCACGCTGTCCGGCACGGGCCACTGTGGGCGAAACCAGGGCGACTCGTCCCGATGTGTCGCCGACTGTCGACGCTTCATGCCTGCACGCGCAGGCGCAGCGTCTGAAGACCCTCGACCCGCGCTTCGAGCAAGTCGCCGGGCACCACCGCTGCGACACCCTGCGGAGTGCCCGTGTAGATCAAGTCGCCCGGGACCAAGGTCCATGCCGCCGAGAGGTGAGCGATGATCTCTGCGACGCTCCAGATCATGCGGTCGATGTGGCTGGCTTGGCGAAGCGTGCCGTTGACGTGCAGGTCGATCGCGGCAACGTCGATGCCCGAAAGCTCGCCCGCCGACGTGATCGGACCGATCGGTGCCGACGCCTCGAAGCCTTTGGCGATGCACCAGGGTCGGCCGGCCTTCTTCATGTCATTTTGCAAATCGCGGCGCGTCATGTCGAGGCCAACCGCGTAGCCCCACACGTGCTTCAACGCCTCATGCGCTTCTATGTTGCGCCCACCGCGCCCGAGGGCTGTAACCAGCTCGACCTCGTGGTGCAAGTCTTTGGTGAGGCTCGGGTAAGGCAGAGTGCCGGTGCAGCCCGCCTCGACCGGCACCAGCGCGTCGGCCGGCTTCATGAAGAAGAACGGCGCTTCACGTCCTGAATAACCCATTTCGACGGCATGCTCGGCGTAGTTTCGACCGATGCAAAAAATGCGACGCACCGGGAACCGCCCGGCGCTGCCATGCACCGCGGCGCTCGGCAGCGGCAAAGGCGTGATGACGTATTCCATCGTGCTGCGAGCCCCAAGAAAAAGCGCTGCCTTTGATGATGCCATGGGGCCACCGCCCCAGCACCCGACGGCCCGGTGCCAGCGGTGCTTCGCTACACTGGCGCCCGATGTTAGAGCAGCGCAGCATCCGGCATTGCAAGGCCTGCGGCAGCGCAACGGCTTATCGCATTCCCACGGACGACAACCGACCGCGCGCGGTGTGCACGGCGTGCGGCTTGGTGCATTACGAGAACCCGCTCAACGTGGTCGGGACCCTGCCGGCCTGGGGCGAGCAGGTGCTTCTCTGCCGCCGCGCGATCGAGCCGCGCTACGGCTTTTGGACCCTGCCCGCCGGGTTCATGGAACTGGGCGAAACGACCGAAGAAGGCGCTTTGCGTGAAACCGCCGAAGAGGCCGGTGCACGCGTGATGCTGCACGGGCTCTACTCTCTGCTCAACGTCCCGCGCGTCGGGCAAGTGCATCTGTTCTACCGCGCGGAGGTCCTCGACCCGAACTTCGCTCCAGGCTCGGAGTCATTGGAAGTGCGGCTCTTCCACGAGCAGGAGATTCCGTGGGACGAGCTTGCCTTTCGCACGGTCACTCAGACGCTGCGCTGGTACTTCGACGACCGCAGGCATGGGCGCTTTGTCTTTCATTGCGGCGATGTGGCGTGAACTGAGCGACCGAGCGGCAAGGCGCGCCCTTATACTTGACGGCTTCGGGGCGTAGCGCAGCCTGGTAGCGCACTTGCATGGGGTGCAAGGGGTCGCGAGTTCGAATCCCGCCGTCCCGACCATACGAATCAAAGGGTTAGCTCTCACAAGGGGCTAACCCTTTTGACTTTCTGAGCCGCGCGATTGCCGTGGTCATCGTTCGGTCACGGCTTCGCCGGCTCGATGAGCCACCGCGGCGACTGGGACAACGCCTACTTCGCTGAACCGCAGACGCTCTACGCGCAGAAAGAGTTGAGAAGCGCAGCCATCCTGGCCTCCTCAACTTCGTCAAGCAATGGATGGAATCCAACGCAATGGAGTTCAGCGGCGTAATCGTGCGATCAACTCCGCAAAGGCGAGCACGGGTACCAAGATGATCGAATTGGAAACCAGCCCCGCGAGGACGGCGTCGGCAAGACTTGCCGAGCCGCTTGGCATGGTGCTGGGGAGCATGACAGCCACGAACACCACACCCAAGGCCAGAGGAAGGACGCGCCCCGTCACAGCAGCGGTTCTGTGCATCGTGACCACAAGGGCGATGATCAGACCGATGCGAAAGAAGTCGGTCAATTGCGAGAGCACGAGATCGGTCAAAGCGGCGTCTCCTTTGCCACATGTCTTCAGAAGAAAAACTGCAGGCGGCGTTGGCTTCTCATCGCTCCCTGTTGACGACTTGGGAAGTGGACATCCGCTCACGTGTGGGGATGCGGCCCTGGCCCAAGCTGAGGATGGGTTCACCTCGACCACAAGAGCCCAGGGTCATCGTACGCCCCGGCTGGCAGCTGATTGAGCGGACCTCTCGCATTTCGTTTCCTGCTCCTCGCAAATCCGGCGCCGAGGTCGGTACCGGATTTGCGAGAAGCAGAACGACCGATTGCCCTGTGGAGCAGACGGTCGCGTCGCAATAAAACACCGGGCCAGGGTCCCCATGAGACCGCGGCCCGGTAATCGACATGTATTTATCGAGTCAGGTCACCAGCGAAGATGTCCTTCTTGTGGGTACCACCCGGCACGAACAGCGTGCCGATGATCACGGTCATGACGGCAATCACGATGGCGTACCACAAACCCGAATAGATGTTGCCGGTCTGTGCAGAGATCGCGAAAGCGGTCGCCGGCATCAGGCCACCGAACCAGCCGTTACCAATGTGATATGGCAGCGACAACCCGGAGTAACGGATGCGGGTCGGGAACATTTCGACCAGCATGGCGGCGATCGGGCCGTAGACCATCGTCACCAGCACGACCAAGTAGGTCAAGATGAGGATGATCGTCATCTTTTGTGCCGTAAAGATGTCAATGAAGTGCTGAGCCTTCGCAATGGTGGTGTTGTCGGCCGGCACCAGCGGGTAACCCGCCTGCTTCAGCGCAGCGTTGAGAGTGCTGTCGAA
>JANONH010000211.1:0-4746 GCA_031420735.1 Methylibium sp. | reverse complement strand
GCCTGAAACTCCGCCGGCACCGGGTCGTCGCCGATGGACAGGCCCAGCCCGAGCGCGCGCAGGTAAGTCTGCAGCACGGTCTTCTTCTCCGGCGTTGGCCCTTCGTGCACGCGGTAGAGCGACGCATGCTCGTGCGTCGCGATGAAATCGGCCGAGCACACATTGGCCGCGAGCATGCACTCCTCGATCAGTCGGTGCGCGTCGTTGCGCGTGCGCGGCACGATCTTCTCGATGCGCCCGACCTCGTCGCAGACGATCTGGGTTTCGGTGGTCTCGAAGTCGACCGCGCCACGCACCGCGCGCGCCTTTAACAGCGCGCGGTAGACCTCGTGCAGGTGCAGCAGGTGCGGCACCTGCGCCTGCCGTCGATGCGCCTCCGGGCCGCGCGTGTTGGCCAAGACGGCGGCCACTTCCGTGTACGTGAAGCGCGCGTGCGAGTTGATCACTGCGGGGAAGAACTGGTAGGCCGCTATCTCTCCGGCGGCATCGACCAGCATGTCGCACACCATGGCCAGCCGGTCCTCGTTGGGGTTGAGCGAGCACAAACCGTTGGAGAGCTTTTCCGGCAGCATCGGGATCACGCGGCGCGGAAAATAGACGCTGGTTGCGCGCTCGTAGGCGTCGTCGTCCAGCGCCTCGCCGGGTTTGACGTAGTGGCTCACGTCGGCGATCGCCACCAGCAAACGCCAGCCGTTGGGCTGCTTGGCGCGCCCGATCTTCGCGGGCTCGCAGTAGACCGCGTCGTCGAAGTCGCGCGCGTCCTCGCCGTCGATGGTGACCAGCGCCACATCGGTGAGGTCGATGCGCATCTTCTTGTCGAGCGCGCGCACCTTGTCGGGCAGCTTGGCGGTCTGCGCGAGCGTCTCGGCCGAGAAGCGGTGCGGCACCTCGTACTTGCGGACCGCAATCTCGATCTCCATGCCGGGGTCGTCAATCTCGCCGAGCACCTCGGTCACGCGACCGAGCGGCTGCGAATGCATGGAGGGCGGCTCGGTCAGCTCGACCGCCACCACTTGGCCGACGACCGCGCTGGCGATGCCGTTCTTCGGGATCATGATGTCCTGGCCGTAGCGCTTGTCTTCGGGCGCCACCAGCCAGATGCCGCCTTCGTGCAGGAGGCGGCCGATGATCGGCGCCTTCTTGCGCTCGAGGATTTCGATCACGCGACCTTCGGGGCGGCCCTTGCGGTCGTAGCGAACCACGCGCACGCGCACGCGGTCGCGGTGCAGCACCGTGCGCATCTCCTGCGGCGACAGATAGATGTCGGCCTCGCCGTCGCTGCGCTGCAGGAAGCCGTGGCCGTCGCGGTGGCCCTGCACGCTGCCGTCGGCCTCGCTCATCAGGGCGGCCACGAGCGGGGTGCCCGGTAATTGGTTGTCGGTCTTGATGCTAATATCTCCGGCTTTCGCGCTTGGCCCAGGTGGCGGAATTGGTAGACGCACTAGTTTCAGGTACTAGCGGGTAACACCGTGGGGGTTCGAGTCCCTTCCTGGGCACCAGAAACACACTAGGCCAGTACTTCGGTACTGGCCTTTTTTGTTGCGCGATTTTTGTTGGGTGATTTTTATTGCGCGACGTTTGCAAGAGGCGGACGCTCGCCCGCTGCAGGTGCGCGCTCACAGTGCGAACTTTTTCTTCAGGCCTTCCGGGCGCAGCACGTCGTATTCCTCGAACGGCTGGTGGATCCACGGACTCGTGGGCAGCGACTCGACGTGGTAATCGGGCAGGTAGCCCGAGACGCCTTTGACCCAGATCACGGCCGAGCGGAGCTCGCGCACGGCGGGCAGGCCCCGCAAGCGATCGACCACCGCTTTCAAGGTCACGCCGGAGTCCGCCAGGTCGTCGATGAGCAGCACGCGGCCGGCCAACGCGCCCTTGGGCAGCGTCACGTACTCGGCGACGTCCAGGCGCCCCTGCAGCGTGCCCGCCTCGGCGCGGTAGGAACTGGTCGCCATGATGGCCAGCGGCTTGTCGAACACGCGCGACAAAACGTCGCCGGGGCGCATGCCCCCGCGGGCCAGGCAGAGGATCTGGTCGAACTCCCAGCCGGAGTTATGTACCTTGAGCGCCAAACGCTCGATCAGGAGGTGGTACTCGTCCCAGGACACGTAGAGGTGTTTGCCGTCGTCGGTCAGCATGGGCGCAATCAGGGCTGGTAGGGATGGCGCAGCAGGATCGTGTGCTCGCGGTCGGGGCCGGTCGACACCATGTCGATCGGCGTGCCGATGAAGGCCTGAATGCGCTCGAGGTAGCGCCGCGCATTGGGCGCGAGTTCGTCCCAGCGCGTCACGCCGGCGGTACTCTGGCTCCACCCTTCGAAACGCTCGTAGACGGGCGTGCAGGCCGCGATCTCGTCGGCGTCGAGCGGCAGGATGTCCAGGCGCTGGCCACCGCATTCGTAGCCGACGCACATCTTGATCTCGCTCAGGCCGTCGAGGACGTCGAGTTTGGTGATGCACAGGCCGGAGAGGCCATTGATGAGCACCGAGCGCCGCATCGCCGCGGCGTCGAGCCAACCGCAGCGCCTTGGACGCCCGGTGACCGTGCCGCGCTCCAGGCCCACGGTGGAGAGATGGTGGCCGACGCTGCCCGCTTCGTGCATCGGCAGCTCGGTTGGAAACGGACCCGAGCCCACGCGCGTGGTGTAGGCCTTGGTGATGCCCAGGATGTAGTGCAGTTTGTCGGGCCCGACGCCGGAGCCCGCGGCGGCGTTGCCGGCCACGCAATTGCTCGAGGTCACGTAGGGGTAGGTGCCGTGGTCGATGTCGAGCAGCGTGCCTTGCGCACCCTCGAACAGCACGTTACCGCCGTCGCGGTTGACGGCATGGATGCGCACGCCCACGTCGGCCAGCATCGGCTCGAGTCGCTCGGCCACTTTCATCGCGTCGTCGAACACCGGCTGGAAATGGACCGGCGCGGTCTTGAAAAAACCTTCGAGGACGAAGTTGTGCAACTCGAGCAACTCGCGCAGTTTGGCGGCAAAACGCTCGGGGTGCTTGAGGTCTTGTACGCGCAGCGCACGACGCGCCACCTTGTCTTCGTAGGCCGGGCCGATGCCCTTGCCCGTGGTGCCGATCTTGCCAGCGCCCGAGCTCTCGCGCAGCGCTTCGCGCGCTTTGTCGAGCGCCACATGGAAAGGCAGGATGAGCGGACACGACTCGCTGATGAAGAGGCGCGAGCGCACCTCCACCCCGGCCGCTTCGAGGCGCTCGATCTCCATGAGCAGGTGACTCGGATCGACCACCACGCCATTGCCGATGCAGCAGGCGACACCCGCGCGCATCACGCCCGAGGGGACCAACTGAAGCGCTGTTTTCTTGCCCTCGATCACCAGCGTGTGGCCGGCGTTGTGCCCTCCCTGAAAGCGCACCACGGCGGCGGCATGGTCGGTCAGCCAATCGACCACCTTGCCCTTGCCCTCGTCGCCCCACTGGGTGCCGACCACGACCACGTTGTGGCCGCTGCCTGCGGCTGCTTTTATCGACTGCATGCTCATGTCCTGCTTTGGGTCGTCGCGCGCATGGGTCACCGAGCGCGTACGGCCCACTGCCCATTCGTGTCGACGAGCTGGTGGTTGCATTCGAACTCGCTTGCTTCGTGCTCGTGGCCCGGCAGCACGCACAACACGGTGCGGCCCTCGGCGCGCAGCGCACGCACCGCAGCCCGCAAACCGGCGTCTTCGCCCCAGGGAGCGAGCACCGCGCCATGGCGCGCGCAGGCTCGGGCACGCCGCACGAGGTCTTTCAGGTCGGTGCTGAAGCCGACCGCCGGGCGCTTGCGCCCGAACACCGAGCCCACTTCGTCGTAGCGGCCGCCGCGCACCAGGGCATCGCTCGACCCCTTCGCGTACACCGCGAAGCGTGAACCGCTGTAGTAGGCATAACCGCTGAGATCGGCCAGGTCGAAGCCCACGCGCACCTCGGGGTGCGCGGCGCTGGCGTGATGCGCCAGCCGCCTGAGATCGTCGAGCGCCGCTGCGATCGGGGGTCGCTGCGGAAGCGCGGCGGCGGCCTTGTCGAGCACGCCCGCGTCGCCATAGAGCGTGGTCAGCGCCAGCAAGCCGTCGCGCGCCGCCGCGGGGAAACCGGCGCAGAGACGCCGCAAGGACGAGCCGTCTTTTGCCGCCAGCGCAGCGTACAGCGCATCGAGCTGGGCGTCCTCGCAGGACACGCCAACCAGCAGCTCGCGCACGATGCGCGCGTCGGCGAGATCGAGCACCAGCGCACCGATGCCGAGCGAGCCGAGGCAGTCGAGCGCCAGATCCTGGATCTCGAGGTCGGCCTCGAGCCCCGCATGGCCGTAGATCTCTGCGCCGAACTGCAAGGGTTCACGGCCGCCCTGGGGGCTCGCCGGGCGGGTGTGCGCCACCGGGCCGCAGTAGCAAAGGCGCGTCACGCCATCGCGGTTGAGGAGGTGCGCGTCGATGCGCGCCACCTGCGGCGTCATGTCGGCGCGCAGCCCGAGCGTGCGGCCACTCAACTGGTCGACCAACTTGAAGGTGCGCAGATCCAGCTCGTGACCGGTGCCCGAGAGCAGCGATTCGAGGTGTTCGAGCAAGGGCGGCGCGACCAACTCGTAGCCGTAGCCCCGGGCACTGTCGAGCACGCTGCGCCGCAGTTCTTCGATGCGACGGGCCTCGCTCGGAAGCACGTCGGCGAAGTGCTCGGGCAGCAGCCAAGCAGACGTCATGGCAATGGGCGTGGGGTTAAAACGGCATTGTATCGGCGGCCGTCACGGCGCCGAGCC
>JANONH010000210.1:0-1949 GCA_031420735.1 Methylibium sp. | reverse complement strand
CGCGTGATACGGGCGCGTTGCGGCGTTGCGAATGCTCGCAATGCCAATGGGCATTGCTGTGCTTCGCGCCTTGCATCGCATCCCGTCTCGCGCGTCCCTCGCCGCCCGTTTCAATGATTCAGCGGACTAGCGTGATCTCGTCGTCGATCTCGAACGAACGGTGTCGGCCGTGGCGGTGAAAATCGAGGCAAGAAGAGCCAAGGGCGCCTTTCGTGGGCGCGGCGGCAAGTGCCGTTGCTGCATCATGCCGTAACGCGCACCTTTAAGGAGGCGAGAGAACATGCCCGGAGACACCCTGCCACCGCATGCCGTGGAGGTGCACGACCGCAGCGCGTGGCGGCGTTGGCTATCGCGCCACCATGCGCAAGCCGCCGGCGTGTGGCTCGTCATGGCCCGCCCGGACGGCGACTACGAGGCGCCCAGCCTCGACGAGGCGATCGACGAGGCCCTGTGCTTCGGTTGGGTGCAGAGCAAGCAGGGGCGCCTGGACGAGCGCCGCTCCTTGCTTTGGTTTGCTCCGCGCAAGCCCAAGGGCACATGGAGCGGGCCGCACAAGCGCCGCATCGAGGCGCTCGAAGCGGCCGGGCTCATGCACGAGAGCGGCCAAGCGAAGGTGGAACTGGCCCGCAAGCAGGGTGCGTGGGGACCGTAGGGCCTGCTTGCGCCTCGGATCGTCTCGACCTCAGACCTGCTCGTCGCTCGCCATGGCTCAAAAATCGTTGTCGCTGGCGACCGCTTGGCGAACACGCTTGGGCCGCCGCGCCGCTTCGAGAATCTTGCAAGATTCAGTCGATGCCGCAACCAGCTCGGCGGCGCCACCGCTTACTCCAGCCGACCGAGCAGCAAATACTCCATGAGCGCCTTTTGCACATGCATGCGGTTTTCCGCCTCGTCCCACACCACCGACTGCGGACCGTCGATGACTTCGGCGGTCACTTCTTCGCCGCGGTGGGCCGGCAGGCAGTGCATGAAAAGGGCGTCGGGGCGGGCGGCGGCCATCATGTCGGCATCGACGCACCAGTCGGCAAAGGCTTTCTGGCGCGCCGCGTTCTCGGCTTCGAAGCCCATGCTGGTCCATACGTCGGTCGTCACCAGGTGGGCGCCGACGCAGGCCGCGCGCGGCTCGTCGAACAGGCGGTAGCAGTCGTGGCGCGCGATGCCGGCGACCGCTTGGTCGACCTCGTAGCCGCCGGGCGTGCTCAGGTGCACCGTGAAGCCCAGGATTTCGGCCGCCTGCAGCCAGGTGTTGGCCATGTTGTTG
Source organism: Methylibium sp. (assembly GCA_031420735.1). Taxonomy (GTDB): domain Bacteria; phylum Pseudomonadota; class Gammaproteobacteria; order Burkholderiales; family Burkholderiaceae_C; genus Methylibium. Next base: position 688 of record JANONH010000210.1, on the reverse strand, counting down.
CCATCGCCCACCCAGGCCACCGTCTTGCCCTGGATCGGGCCGCGCCGCTCGATGAAGGTGAAGATGTCGGCCAGGATCTGGCAGGGGTGGTATTCATTGGTGAGGCCGTTGATCACCGGCACCCGCGAATGCGCGGCAAAGGCCTCGAGCTTGGCTTGCTCGTAGGTGCGGATCATCACCAGGTCGACCATGCGGCTGATGACGCGCGCACTGTCTGCCACCGGCTCGGCGCGGCCGAGCTGGCTGTCGCCAGTGGTGAGGTGGACGACCGAGCCGCCCATTTGGTACATGCCGGCCTCGAAGCTCACGCGGGTGCGCGTGCTCGCCTTCTCGAAGATCATCGCCAGCGTGCGGTCCACCAGCGGCGTGTACTTCTCGTAATTCTTGAAGCGCCGCTTGATGAGGGCGGCCCGCTCGAACAAGTAGGCGTAGTCGTCGGCGCCGAAGTCCTTGAACTGCAGGTAATGCTGCAGCGGGTGAGCGTCGGGCTTCATGGCGCGCTGTCGGCGGGCGCCGGCTCGGCAAGAAATTCCCGCACCAGGGGCGCGAGGATTGCCACCACCTCGTCTGCCTCGGCGCTCGTCATCACCAGCGGCGGCACCAGCCGGATCACGCGCTCGGCGGTCACGCTGACAAGCAGGCCGGCCTGGGCCGCGCGCGCCAGCAGCACGCCGCAGGGACGGTCCAG
>JANONH010000209.1:0-1746 GCA_031420735.1 Methylibium sp. | reverse complement strand
GGCCTCACCAAAGGCGACGTCGTCGCCTATTACCAAAGCGTGGCCACGCTCATGCTGCCCCACCTGGGGCGGCGACCGGTGGCCCTGCTGCGATTGCCTTCCGGTGTGGGCGGTGCGGCTTTCTTCCAAAAACATGCCCGCGCGCGCCAGTGGCAGCACATCACGCAACTGCCGGTGTCGCTCGACCCGGGGCGAAAGGCGCTGTTCACCATCGACAGCGCCGCCGCCCTGGCTGAAGTCGCGCAGATGAACACGGTCGAGATCCATACCTGGAATGCCCTGGCCCCGAGCCTCGAGAAACCCGACCGCATGGTGTTCGACCTCGACCCCGGCGACGGTGTGGCTTGGCCGACAGTGGTGCAGGCCGCGCAAATCGTGCGCGATCTGCTCGACGCGCTCGGCCTCGTGAGCTATCTCAAGACCAGTGGCGGCAAAGGCCTGCACCTCGTCGTGCCGCTGTTGCCCAGGCTTGGCTGGCCGGCCGTAAAGGGGTTTTCGCAAGCCCTGGTGCAGCACCTGGCCGCACAGGCGCCCGACCGCTTCGTGGCCAAGAGCGGGCCGAAGAACCGCGTCGGGCGGATCTTCGTCGACTACCTGCGCAATGGTCGCGGGGCGACCACCGTGGCGGCCTACTCGGCGCGCGCACGGCCGGGCCTGCCAATCTCATTACCGCTGGCATGGGCCGACTTGCCGCGCTGGGAGGCCGGGCAGCCGGCAAGCATCGCCACGCCGATCGACCGTCTAAGGGCAAGCGCGCTGGCCTGGAGCGACTACGCGGGCACTCGGCAAACACTCACCGCAGGCATGAAGAAACTAGCCGTCGACCCGACGAAGTTTGTTTAATGGGGGTGTTTATCGGAACCAAACTCCGCCAATCGGTAAAACGGGCTGCAAACCGCAGCTCGAAACAAGACCAAAAAGCGCGCGCCGAAAGCAGCTTCCCTTGGAGCACCCACAAGGCTCGCCTTGGCACAGGCTTTGCTAATCCTCTCTCAAGCCCCGGGCACCAAAACCGTGTTGCTTGGCTCCCTCCCCCTCCCTCCTCATGAGCGATACGGGTCCGTGGCTTTTTTATTCCCGTGGGTCGGCTTATTCGGCCGGCGCTTCGAAGAGACGCTGACGACGCCCTCCACAACCGGAGGGCGTTTTGCTTTCCGTTATCTCGACACCGGGCGTGCGTCTAGGCTTTGCGGAATGCATGCAGAGCCAGCGGCGTTTAAGTTCAGTCATCTCGGCACCGGGCTTGCCTTGAAGGGGAGGTGAAACCGTCTACCTCATCGGGCTTGCGCACATGGCGCTGGCTGATCGGCGTGCTCGCTGCGCTGGTGTTGCTGGTGGCCGTATGCGAGTTGTTGGAGTGGCCCTTCCTCCAACGCCCACTCGAGCGAGTGCTCTCACAAGGATTTGCGCGCGAGCTTGACCTCGGGTCCGATTTCGGACTGCGGCTCATCGGCAGCGTGCGGGCGCGTACCGACCTGCTTCTGGTCGGCACCGCGTCGCGTGCAGGCGAGGCAGCCGCGGGCGAGGACAGCGACACAGTCGTGGTCGAGGGCGCGGTCGAGGGCGGCGCCGCGGCGCCCTTCGCTCGCGCCGAAGGGCTTCGCTTGGTGTTGCCCTATGCAACCGTGCTTGCCTTATGGCGCGGCGACCCCGAAGCCAAGTGGGTGGTGCGCTCGCTCGAGGTGGACCGGGTGGTCGCCTCGCTGCGTCGCGAGGCCGACGGCACGGTCAACTGGGCATTCGGCC
>JANONH010000208.1:0-1703 GCA_031420735.1 Methylibium sp. | reverse complement strand
AACCGCGACGAAGCCTGGCAGATGCTGCGCTCGCGCCTCTACGAGCACGAAATGCGCATCCGCATGGCGGCGCAGCAAAAGCTCGAGGACAGCAAGACCGACGTCGGCTGGGGTCACCAGATCAGGAGCTACGTGCTCGACCAGAGCCGCATCAAGGACCTGCGCACCAACGTGGAAATCTCCAACACGCAAAAGGTGCTCGACGGCGACCTCGACGTCTTCATCGAGGCAAGCCTGAAGCAGGGCGTCTGAAATGACCCCCCCGTTGCGGCTTTGCCGCTGCCCCCAAGGGGCGCCGCTGGCGGCCCGGCGGAGCCGGGTCACGGCGGCTGCTGGCCCGGCTCGGGCGTCGCGGCTCGCCGCTGGCGCAGAGCCGCGGTGCGAGTAAAAACTTTTTGATTGGGACGCTCACCATGCGCGAAGGCACTGCCCCCACCCTGCGCCGCGAGGACTACACCGCGCCGGCCTACTGGATCCGCTCGGTCGAGTTGGTCTTCGATCTCGACGCCGCCAAGACCCTGGTCGTCAACCGCATGCAGGTCGAACGCAACGAGGCGGCGCCGCCGCAGGCGCTGCGCCTGGACGGCGAAGACCTCGACCTGCTGCGCGTGCTGATCGACGGCGAGAGCGTGTCGTTTCGCATCGAGGGCGCGCAGCTCGTGCTCGATGGCGTGCAGCACATGCCGCCGGGCCCGTTCACGCTCGAGATCCGCACCCGCTGCGCGCCGGCCAAGAACACGCGCCTGTCGGGCCTCTACGCCTCGGGCGGCGGCTTGTTCACCCAGTGCGAGGCGCAGGGCTTTCGGCGCATCACTTACTTCCCGGACCGCCCCGACGTGATGGCGGTCTACCGCGTCACGCTCAAGGCCGACGCCAAACTCTTCCCCACCTTGCTGTCCAATGGCAACCTGGTCGAGCAAGGCGCGCTCGAGGGCGGGCGGCACTACGCGGTGTGGAGCGACCCCTTCCCCAAGCCGAGCTATCTGTTCGCGCTGGTCGCGGCCAAATTGGTGGCGCGCGAACAGCGCATCGTGAGCCGCGCCGGCAAGCAGCACCTGCTGCAGGTCTACGTGCGCTCGGGCGACCTGGGCAAGACCGAGCACGCCATGGACTCGCTGGTGGCCGCAGTGGCGTGGGACGAAGCGCGCTTTGGCCTGCCGCTGGACCTCGAGCGCTTCATGATCGTGGCGGTGGCCGACTTCAACATGGGTGCCATGGAGAACAAGGGCCTCAACCTGTTCAACACCCGCTTCGTGCTGGCAAGCCCGCAGACCGCCACCGACACCGATTACCACGCCATCGAAAGCGTGGTCGGCCACGAATACTTCCACAACTGGACCGGCAACCGCGTCACCTGCCGCGACTGGTTCCAGCTCTCGCTCAAAGAGGGCCTCACGGTCTTTCGCGACCAGGAGTTCAGCATGGACATGGCCGCCAGCGCCTCGGCGCGCGCGGTCAAGCGCATCGAGGACGTGCGCTTCCTCAGGCAGGTGCAGTTCGTCGAAGACGCCGGCCCGATGGCCCACCCGGTACGCCCCGACGCCTACCAGGCGATCGACAACTTCTACACCACCACCGTCTACGAAAAAGGCGCCGAGGTGGTGCGCATGATGCACACCCTGGTGGGCCGCGAGGGCTTCGCCAAAGGCATGACGCTCTACTTCGAGCGCCACGACGGCCAAGCCGTGACCTGCGACGACTTC
>JANONH010000207.1:0-5773 GCA_031420735.1 Methylibium sp. | reverse complement strand
GTGCAGCAGATCGTCGCGACGCGACGCGCAGCGCCAACCAGTGCGCCCACCGCATCGATCGAATAGCGCTGGGCGTAATAGGTTTCGGGCCCGCCGCCCGCGAGGCGCAAGTAAGCCTCTCGGTAGTCGCCGGCATATTGCGCGACGACGATGGACGCGGCGGCGTTGCCGTGAAGGCTAGGTTCGACCTCGCCCGGTTGCTGCGCGTGCGGAGCGGCCATGGTGCGCCTTGTCGCCCGCTGCGTCTCAGCCCTGCACCGCCTGCGGACTGCGCAGCCGAATGTGCAGTTCACGCAGCTGCTTCTCATCCACCGCGCTCGGCGCATGCGTGAGCAGGCACTGCGCGCGCTGGGTCTTGGGAAAGGCGATGACGTCGCGAATGCTGTCGGCCTTGGCCATCATGGTGACGATGCGGTCCAGCCCGAACGCCAGGCCCCCGTGAGGCGGTGCGCCGTACTGCAGCGCGTCGAGCAGGAAGCCGAACTTGGCCTGCGCTTCTTCGGGCCCGATCTTGAGCGCCGAGAACACCTTGCTCTGCACCTCGGCGCGGTGGATGCGCACCGAGCCGCCGCCGAGTTCCCAGCCGTTCAAGACCATGTCGTAGGCCTTGGCGATGCACTGGCCCGGGTCGGTGTCCATCAAGTTCTCATGACCGTCTTTAGGGGCGGTAAAGGGGTGGTGCACTGCTGCCCACCGGTCGTTCGCTTCATCGTGCTCGAACATCGGGAAGTCGACCACCCAGAGCGGCGCCCATTTGTCTTCGAGGAGGCCGTGGCCGCGGCCGAAGTCGCTGTGGCCGACCTTCACCCGCAAGGCGCCGATGGCGTCGTTGACGACCTTGGCCTTGTCGGCGCCAAACACGATCAGGTCGCCCGCGCGTGCGCCCGTGCGCTCGAGCACCTGCGCGATCGCCGCGTCGTGAAGGTTCTTGACGATGGGGCTCTGCAGGCCCTCGCGCCCCTTGTTCGCGTCGTTCACCTTGATCCAGGCCAAGCCCTTGGCGCCGTAGATCTTGACGAATTCGGTGTAGCCGTCGATGTCGCCACGGCTCATTTCGGCGCCGCCGGGAATGCACAGCGCAACCACCCGCCCGCCGACGCTTTGGGCCGGTTGCGAGAACACCTTGAAGTCCACGCTCTTCATCGCGTCGGTGAGCTCGGCGAACTCGAGCTTCACGCGCAGGTCGGGCTTGTCGGAGCCGAAGCGGTGCATGGCTTCGGCGTACTTCATGACCGGGAACGCCGGCAAGTCGGCATCGATGGCGGTGCGAAACACGGTGCGGATCATGCCCTCGAACATCTCGCGGATTTCCTCCTCGGTGAGGAAGCTGGTCTCGATGTCGATCTGCGTGAACTCCGGCTGGCGGTCGGCACGCAGGTCCTCGTCGCGAAAACACTTGGTGATCTGGTAGTAGCGGTCGAACCCCGCCACCATGAGGAGCTGCTTGAAAAGCTGCGGGCTTTGCGGAAGCGCAAAGAACATGCCCTCGTTGACACGGCTCGGCACGAGGTAGTCACGCGCCCCTTCGGGCGTGCTCTTGGTGAGCATGGGCGTCTCGATGTCGATGAAGCCTTTGGCGTCGAGAAATTTGCGCACCTCCATGGCCACGCGGTAGCGCAGGATCAGGTTCTTTTGCATCGCCGGGCGGCGCAGGTCGAGCACGCGGTGCGTGAGGCGCGTGGTCTCGGAAAGGTTGTCGTCATCGAGCTGGAAGGGCGGCGTGATGCTCGGGTTGAGCACTTCGAGTTCGTGGCAAAGCACCTCGACCTTGCCGCTCACGAGGCCCGTGTTCTCGGTGCCCGGAGGGCGTGCGCGCACTTTGCCGACGATCTGCAGGCAAAACTCGTTTCTCACGCTTTCGGCCAACTCGAACATCGCCGCGCGGTCGGGGTCGCAGACGATCTGCACCAAACCCTCGCGGTCGCGAAGGTCGATGAAAATGACGCCGCCGTGGTCGCGTCGGCGGTGAGCCCAGCCCATGAGCGTGACGGTTTGGCCCAACAGCGCATCGCTGACGAGTCCGCAGTAGCTGGTTCTCATGAAAGGCTCCGGGAAAGCGGGTGTTTGGGTTGGTGCTGCGCACGCGGCGCGGCTTGGGGCGCTGGAGGAGCCGTCTTGCAGGCCCCCTGAGGATCGAGTGCTGGCCGCTGCGCTCAACCCACCCGATTGGGCGGCGCGGCAGCGACCACGCGCAGCGCGTGTTTGGGTGGCGCAACCACCCCCATCGAGATGATGTACTTGAGCGCTTCGTCCACGCTCATGTCGAGTGCGATCACGTCGCTGCGCGGCACCATTAAAAAGAAGCCCGAAGTCGGGTTGGGCGTGGTGGGCACGTACAGGCTCAAATAGTCGCCGCGCAAGTGCTCGGCAGCCTCGCCGCCGGGCTTGCCGGTGACGAAGGCAATGGTCCAGGAACCCGCTCGCGGGTACTGGACCATGACCGCCTCCCGAAACGCATTGCCGCTGCTCGAGAACAACGTGTCCGAGACTTGCTTGACCGAGCTGTAGATCGATTTGACGATGGGGATTCGGCTGAGCAGCCGGCTGCCCTGCTCGAGCCACCACTGCCCGATGATGTTGGTGGCGAACACGCCCGTGAGCAGCAAGGCGCCGACCATCACGATCACGCCGAGCCCGGGCACGTGTTTAAGCATCTCGAGCGGCGAATACGCAGCGCTCGGCAGGACCGCCTGCGAGCCGCTGAGCAAGGACGCGAACACGCCATCAAGCAGCCCGAGCACGGAGTGCAGCACCCAAAAGGTGATGGCCAACGGCAGCCAGACCAGCAGCCCGGCAATGAGGTACTTTTTCACGCGCCGTGCCGCGCCGTCTGGCCGAGCAGTGGGCGCACCGGCCGTGTCACGCGCCAGAGGGCGCGGCGGCGCCAGAGGGCGCGGCGGCGCCAGCGGGGGTGGCCGGCTTTGGCGAAGCCGTGGCTGCGGGGGCCTCGGTCTTGGCGGCATCACCGCCACCCGTCGCAGCCGCCTCGCCAGGCTTGCCGGGAGCGGTTTCGGGCTTGGCGGCATCGGCATCGGTCTTACCCGAAGCCGCCTGGCCATTGCGAAAATCGGTCGCGTACCAACCGGAGCCTTTGAGCTGAAAGCCCGCGGCGGTGAGCTGCTTCTGAAAGCTCGCGGTAAGGCAGGCGGGGCACTCGACGAGCTGCGCGTCGGACATCTTTTGCAGCACGTCTCGCGCATGACCGCAAGCAGTGCAGCGATAGGCGTAGATCGGCATGGCCGGGCCCTTCGTTTCAAACGTGGGAGTATAGAGTGGGGGTGCCCGGCGCGATGCCCGGCTGCGAGCGGCTGCCCTCAGGCACCGCAGCGCCGGGCGGCAAGCCACATGGCAGCAAAACCTGGACCGGCTCGCGTCGGCTGGCCACCCACTGCGGGCCGGGTTCGCCTCGGTCGTGGCCATGACCGAGGCGAGCCAGCCCGCCCCTTGCGCACTCACACCAACGCCCCCGCGCGCAGCAGCCCGAAAAGCGTTGCAGCCACGGTGATGACGCCACCGCAGATCAGCCAGCGCAGCAGCCGGTTCGTGCGGCGTTGCTCCGCGATGAGTTTTTGCAGCCGGGCCTCGCTCTTGCCCTGCAGAGCGCCGAGGCCGACCTGCGCCTGAAGGGCGTCATGCAGCAGGCGCGGCAACTCGGGCAGGAGCTTGGCATAGCGCGGTGCCTCCACGCGCAGACGCTCGGCCAGAGCGCGCCAGCCGATTTGCTCGTGCATCCAACGCTCGAGAAAGGGTTTGGCCGTACTCCAAAGGTCGAGTTCGGGGTCGAGTTCGCGACCCAGGCCTTCGATGTTGAGCAAAGTTTTTTGCAGCAACACCAGTTGCGGCTGGATCTCCACATTGAACCGCCGCGACGTCTGGAACAGGCGCAGCAACACTTGGCCCAGTGAAATCTCGCGCAGCGGTCGATCGAAGTAGGGCTCGCAGCATGCCCTCACCGCGCCTTCGAGTTCGCCCACGCGCGTGCCCGCGGGCACCCAGCCCGATTCGACATGCAACTCGGCAACGCGCTTGTAGTCGCGGCGAAAGAACGCAATGAAGTTCTGCGCGAGATAGTTCTTGTCGGACTCGGTGAGCGTGCCCACGATGCCGAAGTCCAGCGAGATGTAGCGCCCGAAGGTCGCCGGCTCGATGCTCACCTGGATATTGCCGGGGTGCATGTCGGCGTGGAAGAAGCCGTCGCGAAACACCTGCGTGAAAAAAATGGTCACGCCGTCGCGCGCCAGCTTGGGAATGTCCACACCCGCCGCGCGCAGCCGCTGGACCTGGCTGATCGGCACGCCGTTCATGCGCTGCATCACCATGACGCCCTGGGTGCAGAGGTCCCACACCATTTCCGGCACCATCACGAGACCCAGGCCCTGCATGTTGCGGCGCAACTGCGCCGCGTTCGCCGCCTCGCGCACGAGGTCGAGTTCGTCGTGCAAGTAGTTGTCGAACTCGGCCACGACCTCGCGCGGCTTCAGGCGCTTGCCGTCGGCAGAGAGCCGTTCGACCCATGCGGCCAGGGTTCTAAGGAGCGCCAGGTCGTCCTCGATCGCCCCGAGCATGCCGGGACGAAGCACCTTGACGGCGACTTCTCGCCCGTCGAGCAGCACGGCGAAGTGCACCTGCGCGATCGAGGCGCTTGCCACCGCTTCGCGCTCGAAGCTGGCGAACACCGCGGGCAACGGCCGTCCGAACGCCTGCTCGACCAGCGCTGCGGCTTGTGCGGCGGGGAACGGTGGCACCCGGTCTTGCAGCTTGGCGAGTTCGTCGGCGATATCCACCGGCAAAAGATCGCGACGCGTGGAAAGCACTTGCCCGAACTTCACGAAAATGGGGCCGAGCCGCTCGAGCGCTCGGCGCAGGCGCTCGCCGCGCGGCGCGTCCAGCCGCCGGCCCAGGGAAACAACCCGCGCCAAAGCGCGCGGCCATCGACGCCGGGAACTCGAAAGTGCCAGTTCGTCCAGGCCGAAGCGCAGGACCGTGAACGCGATGAAAGCCAGGCGCAGCAGATACCTCATCGCGAGGCCGCGCGATGGGTATCGCCCTCGCCGGCCAGGCCCGCCGCGCGTTCGGCCAGCGGCCGCAACGCCTCGCGAGCCGCGCGCGCGAGGCGCAAAATTTCATGCGCCCAGGCGCCGCCCACCCAGCGGGCCAGGTCCGCCTCAGCGTCCCAGCGCAAGTTGTCGGCCAGCCAGGCAACATCGGCCGCCAGGCGCGCATCGCCGTCCACCGCCACCTTTGCACGCTCGCCCGTCAACCAGCGCAAGGCCATGCGGTGCGGCGCCACGAGCTCGACAATGACGCGAAGATCGGCGGCTTGCTCGCCCGCCTGCCCTGCCGCCTGTGGCAAGCTCTCGAACAGGCCCGCCGGGGTCACGAGCAAGGCGAGCTTCGGCGGCACCGGCCAGGGGCCCGCTGGCACCTGCCAATTGACGTCGAGCCGGCGACCCACGTGCGCGAGGAGCCGGGTACGCGCCTCTGGCTCGGACACGAGCAGATGGTTGAGCAGCAGCAGCGCTCGCTCGAGCGCGCCCTGCATCACGGCGTTGATAGGCTGGTCGGGCACGCCAGAATTGTAGGGGCGGCCTTGCGCGCGGTGCGCCGTGCGGGCGCTGTTGCGCTCTGTAGCGCCTAGGAGCCTGGGCGGCAGAAATCTGCCGAGCGCACGGACTTGCTTGAGTTGAGCCGAGTGGCGTCGATTTGCGCGACCGCGCGGCTCAAAGCGGCACCGTCGAGGTCCGAGGCGACCCCAGTGCGAACCTGAGGCGCA
>JANONH010000206.1:0-2676 GCA_031420735.1 Methylibium sp. | reverse complement strand
GCTGCGCCAATGCGCTGTGCCCGCGGCCCGACCAAAGCCTTGCCGGTGAAGCAGCGTTTTCTATTCGGCAACTCGAGAAAACATCGGCTCAACAGGCCCGAGGGCGGTGCGGCGACCGAGCGATTTCTGGTGCCCCGGCATGAGCGCGGGCGCCGCGCCGCCCTCGGGCCAAGCGCGATCGGCTCAGAAGGCGTCGCTCAGAAAGCGTCGTCGCAAGTGTGTGTGCGAGCCTGCTCGCCTCGGGTCCGTACAGACCGTCCTTTGAGCGGTACGCGCCCGGTTCGCTCACGCGCCCATCGGGCGACTCCCGACGACTGCTCCCACAGCGCTTGGCAGCTCTGCTCCAGTGCCGCGGTGGCGTGCAATGCGAGTTCATCGTACACAAGGTAATACGCCCGATCGGGAAACGTCGACACACTGCGTCTTGCCAGCCACGCGCGGCGCACCTCGCGCGTGCGGATCAGTTCGGCGCGCACGGCCTTCAGCGAGCCGGCGTCCAGGCCGTGCGCCAGCAAGTCTTGTAGCGGATGGGCGTGCGCGAACTCCTCCCAGGCCTGTTTCTCGCGCTGTTCGGCCGGCTCCAACCGGCCGCGCCAGAGGCGCCGCTGCTCGACTGGAATCTCCACCGTGTCGGCCAGCGCCAGCGCCATGCGGCACGCCGGATAGGCTTCCCCGGGCGAACCACGGTGAAGGGTTTCGAGCAGGTCGAGCGCCTCGCTCGATTTGTGCTCGATGAGCAACTGCGCCAGCGCCGACAGCACGCGTGGATCTTCGGGCGAGCGAGCGAGCGCAATGCGCAACTGTGTCTCGGCGCCGCCATCGTCGGTATCGAGCCGCCGGCACAGCTCGGCCAATTCGAGCAGTTCGTCAACGCTGGCGCTGGCTCCGCGCGCCCCGAGTTCATGGCGTCGCGCGGCGTCTTCCTGCGCCTGAGCATGCGCAGCCTGCCATTGCGCTCGAGCGTCGCTCCACCAGCGACGGTCGAGCTCGGCGATCGCGGTTTGCGCGGCGGCGCCGAGCAGCGCCAGCGAGCCGCGCTGCGACCACGCCGGCAGCACCGGCTTGACGCCGATCGCGTCGAGCCGATCGCGCAGCACCGGATGGGTGTCGTCATACGAGGACAGGCGTCGCAGTGCCTCGCGCAGCGCGTCGGCGGCGAACGCCGGTTCCGGGATTCGGTGCACCTGCTCGGCCATGCGCGCCAGGGGCAACATCGCGGGCGCTGGCGCCGCAACGGCGCCCGCCCAGTGGTCGCGCCAAAACCGTTGATCGAGCCAACGTGACTTGACCTCGATCTCGACCAGCGCGGCGCCGGTCGCTTCGGGGCCAAGCAGGCGCTGCGCGGTGCGGTCGGCCTCGTACTCGTCCTGTCGCGCCATGGCAAAGGTGCGCGCGATAAAGCGCGGAAAGTACCAACCGAGGAAGCGTTGCGTCAGCGCATTGGCCAGCCCTTCGCCAGACTGGGCGCGATCGGCAAGCACGGTCCATGCGTGTCGCGTGCGGTACACCCAGGCCGACAGCCGACCATGGTCCCCACGCAAATGACCGTACTCGTGCGCCAGCACGGTGAGCAGCCGCCGCTCGTCGAGCGCCATGACCAGCGGCAGGCCGATCGCGAGGTAGTTGCGATTGCCGCCAAGCAATCCCCAGCGTGGCACCTGGGTGATTGAAGCGTTCATGTCGCCGGTCAATAGCACCTCGTGCAGGCGCGGGCCCCGGACCTTTGTGCGAATGCGCTGCAGCGCCTCGAACAGCGCCGGTGCGTCGGCGGCGCCGATGGCGATGCCTTGCGGCGGATTCAGCCGCAACCACAATGCCGCCAGCCCGCTCCACACGAGCGCCAGGCCGGACGCCGCGAACAGCAGCATCCAGCCCGACCCGCGTGGCGCGTGCAGGAAGCCATCGATGCCGATGCCAAACAGCACCAAGCCGCACGACAGCATGGCGAGAACATAGAGGTAGCCAAGCCCGGCAAAGCACCAGACCGCGCGCCGATAGCGCGCTGGATTGCCGCCCGCGTCGAGCTCGCTCAGTCGCACCAGGTGCAGGAAATCGGCCTTCTCCACTCACTCCCCCCTTGCTCTGGCTGCGCATTTTTTAGTCGACGGTCACGTCGACTGGCCGTTGATTGTCAACGTATGCCGACACTCACTGTCGAAGGTAAACGAGTGGTCTGGTGTTCGGCATTTGGTGTGTGCGGCCAAACCGGACAGTTCGATTTGCTGCCGACAGTGCGGGCAAGCCGCGGCGGCTTTCAGTTCGCACCGCCCACGACGCCCATGAAGACGCCTAAGGACAATCAGCGCAAGCCGCTGCCCACGCCGATGCTGCTCGCGTGCTGCGACTCGTGGGTCAGAATAGCGAGCCGTCTTGCAGACGGTCACGGTCATACTGGCGCGACCGTCGAGCGCGGACCCCAGCTCATGCTCGCTCACCACCAAACTCCCAAAGATTTTCATGCGGCCTTCCGCCTCGACTGCGGGTCGGGTCAGGCCGATCTCGGGCTGCAAGCTCGAGATCGGCTCCTTCGGCGTGGCCGGTCGGCATTGCGCGGCGGCCCGCAAGGCACCGAAGACGCTTGCCGCGCCCTCTGCGAGCAGCACCGGGGTCGCTGCATGACGCCCCGCCGCGCAATCCCGTGAAGGCCCGTGCGCGCAGGGGGTGGTTGCTCGGGCT
>JANONH010000205.1:0-10185 GCA_031420735.1 Methylibium sp. | reverse complement strand
TCTGCGCCCACTGGCTGCTCAGCCGCCGCGCATAGCCGGTGGTGAAGTACTCGACGCGCGCCGGCATGATGCGGCCGAGTTGGTAGGTCATGCGGTGGAACCACGTGTCCTGCACGTAGTGAATGTTGGGATCGTTCGGGTAGAGCTGCTCGAGCTCGCCGCGGGTGCGCTCATGAACCACCAGCCAAACGGCAAAACCACGACGGCGCAAGACCCTGAAGTAATGCAGGGGCAACGCCGCCTCGCCGCCGAAGCTCGACGATGCATGTTCTGAGACGAGAAGGATGCGCAGCATGACCTTGAAGTGTTTGTGACTTCTGCGTTGCGGCAACCGATAGACCCGCCGCGCTTGCAATTTACAGAATTTCTCTATTTGGCAAGTTCTTACGCCACGATACAGTCGCGCCCCCCAGCCCGCCCTCCCGAGGATTTTTGCGATGCGACGAATGACTCTCGGCCTCTTTGCCTGCTGCGCGGCCGCCGCGCACTGCGTGGCTCTGGCCCAGGACGCAGTTCCCACGAACGCGCGCCTGGCCCCCGTGGTGGTCACCGGCAAGGGCTTCGAGCAGCGCGCCTTCGACACGCCTTACTCCATGGGCGTGATCGATGCGCAGACGCTGCGCGACGCAGGCCCGATGGTCAACCTTTCCGAAGCCATGGTGCGGGTGCCGGGCCTCACCGTGGCCAACCGCAACAACTACGCTCAAGATTTGCAGATCAATTCACGCGGCTTCGGTGCGCGCTCGAGCTTCGGCGTGCGCGGCCTGCGGCTCTACACCGACGGCATCCCGGCCACCATGCCCGACGGGCAGGGCCAGGCCGCGCACTTCGACCTGGCTGGCGCGCAGCGCATCGAGGTCTTGCGCGGGCCGTTCTCTGCGCTCTACGGCAACAGTTCGGGCGGCGTCATCGCGCTGGTGAGCCAGCCGGTGCGCGAACGCTATGTCGAACTCGACGCCGACGCCGGGCGCTTTGGTCTGCGCCAGGGCCGCATCACGCTGCAGGCGCCGTTCGGCGACACGCCCGGGCGAGGCTTCGACCTGCGCGTGGGCGCGAGTTATTTCGAGATCGACGGTTTTCGCCCCGAAAGCGCGGCCCGGCGCACCCTGGCCAATGTGCGGCTCGGCTGGACCGGCGAACGCGACACCGTCATCCTGAGCCTCAATCACTTCGACCAACCCTCGCAAGACCCGCTCGGCCTCAACCGCGCGCAGTTCGACGCCAATCCGCGGCAGACCGCGCCACAAGCCACCCAGTTCGACACGCGCAAGCTTGCCAAGCAGCAGCAGATCGGCGCGACTTGGCGGCATCGCTTCGCCGACCTCGGTGCCTTGAGCGAGAGTGCGCTGACCGGCTACTTCGGGCAGCGCTCGGTGACGCAGTGGCAGGCCATCCCGACCGGCAACCCGGCCGATCCCGCCGCCACGCCGCCCACCGGACCGAGCGGCCAGTTCCTGGCGCGCAGCCCCGGTGGCGTGATCGACTTCGACCGCGACTACGAAGGCGTCGACGGGCGGCTCGTCTGGCGCTGGACGCTCGCCAACGAACGCAGCGCGCAAGTCGTCGCCGGCGCTGCGTTCGAGCGCAGCAGCGAAGACCGCCGCGGCTACGAGAACTTCGTTGGCACGCCGCCGACCCGGCAACTCGGCGTCACCGGTGCCCTGCGCCGCGACGAGAAGAACGAGGTGCGCACCGCCGACGCCTACGCGCAGGGCGAGATCGAGTTTGCCAAAGACTGGGTCGCCACGCTCGGCGCGCGCAGCGGCAAGGTGAAGTTCAAGGCCGAAGACCACTACATCGTCGGCGTCAACGGCGACGACTCCGGCAGCCTCGAGTTCAGCTACACCAACCCGGTGGCTGCGGTGCAGTGGCGCGGGCTGGCGGGCTGGAACTTCTACGTCAGCGTCGGCAAGGGCTTCGAATCGCCCACCTTCAACGAACTGGCCTACCGGCCCGACGCCGGCAGCGGCTTCAACAGCGCGCTCGAGGCCCAGACCAGCAAGCAAGTCGAGCTCGGTGCCAAGTGGCGCGACGACGCGCGCGGCCTCGCGCTGGACCTCGCGGTGTTCGACGCCCGCACCGACAACGAGATCGGCACCGCCACCAATGCCGGCGGACGGTCGAGCTTCCAGAACGTCGGCTCGACCACGCGCCGCGGTGCGGAGGTCGGCGCCGGCTGGGCCATCGATCGCCAGTGGCGAGTCGCTGCGGCGCTCACCTGGCTCGATGCGACCTACGACGACAGCTTCCTCTCCTGCATCGGCGTGCCATGCAACGACGCCAACCCGCAGAACCGCGCGGCGGTGGCCGCTGGCAACCGCATCGCCGGCACCAGCGCGCGCAGCGCCTTTGCCGAAGCCGCCTGGAAGCCGTTCGCCAACGACGCCACCGAAGTGGGCGTCGAGTGGCGCGGCCAGGGCCGGGTCGCAGTCAACGACCGCAACACCGATGACGCAGCCGGCTGGTCGACGCTGGCCCTGCGCGGCGCGCACCGCTGGAAGTTCGGCGACAAGAGCCGCCTCGACGCCCTGCTGCGCATGGACAATGTGCTCGACCGCGACTACGCCGGCAGCGTCATCGTCAACGAAGGCAACAGCCGCTTCTTCGAGCCCGGCTCGCAGCGCGCCTGGTACGCTGGGCTGAAGTGGCGGCAGGGCTTTTGATGCGGTTTGCGCCGCGGCGCCAAAACCCGCTCTGAGCCGCTGCAAGCTGCCGCACGTGCAGGCGGCGGCTCAGCGCCTCAGCGCCCGAATAAACCGCGCACCAGGCTGCCCACGCCCTCGGCCAGGCCGCCCACATTCATGCCGAGCTTCGCGGCCAGCGCCGAGGCCACCCGCGTGGCGAGGTTCTCGTTGAGCGAAAAGGCCGGGTCGTCGAGGCGGCCTTCGAGCACGAAGTCGAGTTCGAGATGGCATGGCGCATTTTCGTGGCCCGGTAGAGTCGGCTGCGATGCACATTTCACACAGTTCGACGCTGCCCGCGCCCAGCCAGCGCGAGCCCGACGCTTTATTGCGGCTCATTGGGGTGGACTTCACCAGTGCCCCCACGAGACGCAAGCCCATCACCCTGGCGCATGGCCATGTGGCCGCGCGCGTGCTGCGACTTCACGGCGTGGAGGCGCTGCACTCGCTCGACGCCTTCGGCGTGGCCTTGCGGCGCCCTGGTCCTTGGCTGGGCGTGTTCGACCTGCCCTTCGGTTTGCCGCGCGAACTGGTGCGCGTGCTGGGCTGGCCGCTGCAATGGCTGCCGCTCATGCGCCACTACGCCGCACTCTCGCGCGCCGACATTCGCGCGAGCTTCGCCGCCTTCTGCGACGCGCGCCCCGCCGGGGCCAAGTTTGCCCACCGAGCGTGCGACGCGCCTGCCGGCTCGAGCTCGTCGATGAACTGGGTGAATCCGCCGGTGGCCTTCATGCTGCATGCCGGCGTGCCGTGCCTGCTGGAGGCCGGCGTGAGCTTGGCGCCACTGCATGCCGGCGACCCCGAGCGCGTGGCGCTCGAAGGCTACCCGGGCCTGCTGGCGCGCGAGTTGATCGGCCTGCGCTCGTACAAGAGCGACGCGCGGGCCCGCCAGACGCCCGAGCGCCTGATCGCCCGCAAGGACATCGTCGAAGCGCTCGAGCAAGGCCGCACGCGCCTGGGCCTGCGCCTGAAGCTGAGCCATGCCCAGCGCGACGATCTGGTGGCCGACGCCAGTGGCGACCGGCTCGACGCCGTGCTCTGCCTGGTGCAGGCGGCGTGGGCGAGCGGCGAGCCCGGCCACGGCCTGCCGCCGCAGCACGACGCGC
This sequence comes from Methylibium sp., assembly GCA_031420735.1. Lineage (GTDB taxonomy): Bacteria > Pseudomonadota > Gammaproteobacteria > Burkholderiales > Burkholderiaceae_C > Methylibium. Next base: position 6,398 of record JANONH010000205.1, on the reverse strand, counting down.
TCGAGGGCTGGATCGTGAGCGCGCCGTGGGCCGCTTAGCACGCTCACACCCATGCGAGATCGCGCAGGCCTCGAGCAGCCTGTTCTGCGACGTCTTTCGGCAGTACGCCGCCGGCAAGCGGCTGCTCGGTCAAGCCGAGTCCGAGGTGCTCGCGCAGGAGCTCGATCTGCGTCGCCTCGAAGCCACGCTGCAGGCCATCGCCGAGCGCCGCATCGACTTCGTGGAGCTGGCGCTACCGAGCCCGATGAGCCTGCCGCTGATGGTGGAGCGTTTTCGCGAGAAACTCAGCACCGAAAAACTCAATGAACGCCTCGAACGCATGCTCAAGGACATGAACGCCGCGGTCGACCGCGACACGCCCGCGCGGCCAACGCGCCGCAGGCGCTCGGCAGCATCCGCATGAACTGGAAGCGGCTCTTCGGCGCGGCCAACCGCGCTCGCCTGGGCGTCTACATGCTGGCTCTCTGGAAGCTTTTCAAGCACCCCGACACGCCGCGCGCTGCGAAGTGGGTGGCGCTCGCGGTGCTCGCCTATGCGGTGAGCCCGATCGACCTCATTCCCGATTTCATTCCCATCCTCGGCATGCTCGACGAATTGATCCTGTTGCCGTTGGGCGTGGCGCTGGCCGTGAAGCTCACGCCTGCGGCGCAATGGCAAGCCAGGCTGCGCGAGGCCGAGGCCGGGCAAGAGCAGCTGCCCAAGCTGCTGTGGGGCGCGGCGGTCATCGTCGGGGTCTGGCTGGTGAGTGGCGCCTTGTTGACGTGGTGGCTGTGGCGCACTTACGGGGCCGCATGAAGAGCCTTGAAGCGACCGCGTCGCCGCCGGCCCGCCGACGCGGTCGAGCCAGCCTCGAAGCGGCCTGTTTTTGCCTCGCGCGGGCGCTGCTTGCGGCGGGCCTGCTGGCCCTCGCCGCGCTGGCGCCGAGCGGCGCAGCCGGCGCCGCCGAAAGCCGTCTCACCGGTGTCGTCTTGCGCGTGAGCGACGGCGACACGCTGTGGCTGCAGGTCGACCCGAAAGCCACCGCCGTGCGTGCGCGGTCGGGGCGACGGGTGAAGCTGAGGCTGGTCGGCCTCGACGCGCCCGAAAGCTGCCAGGCGCACGGCGACCACGCCACGCGGGCACTGGCAGACCGCGTGCAAGGGCGGCGCGTGACAGCGCTGCGCCGTGCCACCGACGACTACGGCCGCGCGCTCGTCACCTTGTGGCTCGGCGACGAGGACGTGGGCGCTTGGCTGGTGCGCGAAGGGCACGCCTGGTCTTCGCGCGATCGGGGCAAGCCGGGGCCGTACGCGCGGGAAGAACACGAGGCGCGTGTTGCTCAGCGCGGCCTGTTCCTGCACGCCGAGCCCCAGGAACCGCGTAGTTTTCGGCGCGAGCACGGGCCGTGCGAGTGGGCCAGCCGCTCCGTGGTGCTGCGCTAGGAGCTGCGCGAGGTGCTGCGCACGACGCCGGTCGTGCGCGACGATCACTTGCGCATGAGGGTGCTCTTGCCGAACAGGCTCGAGACGAGATCCACGGCAAGTTCGGCCGTGGCGTTTCGCACGTCGAACGCCGGGTTGAGTTCCATCACGTCGAGCGAGGCCAGGCGCCCGGTGTCGGCGATCATCTCCATGCAGAGTTGCGCCTCGCGGTAGGTCGGGCCGCCGTTGACCGTGGTGCCCACGCCCGGCGCGATGGGTGGGTCGAGGAAGTCGACGTCGAAGCTCACGTGCAGGTGGGTGTTGGCATCGATCGTGGCCAGCGCCAGCTCCATGGTGTGGCGCATGCCCATTTCGTCGATGTAGCGCATGTCGAATACTTCCAGGCCGGCCGCATGCACCAGGCGTTTCTCGCCCGCATCGACGCTGCGAATGCCGATCAGGCGCACCCACTTCGGGTTGAGTGCGGGCACCTGGCCGCCGAGTTCGACCAACTCGCGTGGGCCGTGGCCGCACAGGCACGCCACCGGCATGCCGTGCAGGTTGCCGCTGGGCGTGAGTGCCTCGGTGTTGAAGTCGGCATGGGCGTCGAGCCAGAGCACGCGCAGTTTGCGGCCGGTCTCGCGGCAGTGCCGCGCCACGGCGCTGATGCTGCCGATGGCCAAGCAGTGGTCGCCGCCGAGCAGCACCGGCACGGCACCGCCCGCCAGCTCGGCGTGGACGGCGTCGTGCACGCGTCGGTTCCACTCCACGACTTGCGGCAAGTGCCGGTAGCCGCCGCTCGCCGGCAGCCACGGATTGCTCGGCCCCACCAGGTTGCCGCGGTCCACCACCGCCAGGCCCTGCGCCTCGAGCGCGCCCTGCAAGCCCGCCACGCGCAGCGCTTCCGGGCCCATGGAGGCGCCGCGTGCACCGGCGCCCACGTCGGTGGGCGCGCCGATGAGAGCGACACCAGGCTTGGCGGGGCGGTCGGCGGTGGCCATCGGGCTCGAACCTCTCTCGCTCAGGTGTCTTCGGCAAAAGCGCCGGTGCCGGTGTCGGGTGCGTCCAGGCCGTAGTGCTGCTCGATCACGCTCCAGGCTTCTTCGGCGCTCTCGACGAAGTGGAACAGCTTCATGTCGCCCGGCGAGATCATGCCGGTGCCGACCAGGAATTCAAAGTCGACCAGCTTGGTCCAGTACTCGCGGCCGAACAGCAGCACCGGCCGGCGGCGCACCTTGCCGGTTTGCATGAGCGTGAGCGCTTCAAAGGTTTCGTCGAGCGTGCCGAAGCCGCCGGGGAAGCACACCAGGGCAATCGCGCGCATGAGGAAGTGCATCTTCCTCAATGCGAAGTAATGGAATTGGAAGCACAGCTCCGGCGTGATGTAGGCGTTGGGTTCCTGTTCGTGCGGCAGCACGATGTTGAGGCCCACGCTCGGCCCACCGGCGTCAAAGGCGCCGCGGTTGCCGGCTTCCATGATGCCGGGGCCGCCGCCGGTGACGATGGTGATCGGTTGTTCGAAGTGCTTGGTCGCCTCGGTCACCAGGTGCGCGAAGCGGCGCGCTTCTTCATAGTGGTGCGACATGGCGAGCTGCATTTCGGCCAGGCGCAGGGCGATCGGGTCGTCCGTGCTGCGGGCCACCTCGATGCGCTCGAGCGCCGCCGCGCGCGGCAGGATCCGCGCACTGCCGAAGATGACGATGGTGGCCTCGATGCGGTGGTCGCGCTGCACCAGCTCGGGCTTGAGCAGTTCAAGCTGCATGCGCACCGGGCGCAGATCTTCACGCAACAGGAAGTCGGCATCGGCGAAGGCCAGACGGTAGGCGCTTTCGGGGCCGGCGTAGCGCGAGGCGGGCGGCGTCGTGGCGGCGACGTCCTCCTGCGCCGAAGGAAAGTTGCGCGCGGTCAGGTTCTTGTGTTTTTCGTCCATGCGACGAGCTTATCTCGCGGCCTGTGTCGTCGTCCCGCCCGGGTCATCGACGCTCGGCGCAGACCGGGCAATCGGGCCGCCTTTCGATGCGGATTTCGCACCACTCCATGGCGCGGCCGTCGAGCATCTGCAGTCGTCCGGCCAGCGAGCTGCCCACACCCGCCAGCAGCTTGAGCGCCTCGGCCGCCTGCATGCTGCCGATGATGCCCACCAGCGGCGCGAACACGCCCAGGGTCGCGCACGCCACTTCCTGCGCCTGCGAATCGGGCGGGAACAGGCAGGCGTAGCAAGGGCTCGCCGGGTCGCGCACGTCGTAGACGGAAATCTGGCCGTCGAAGCGGATCGCTGCACCGGAGACGAGCGGCTTGGCGTGCAGCACGCAAGCGCGGTTGACGGCGTGGCGGGTGGCGAAGTTGTCGCTGCAATCGAGCACGACGTCGGCCGTGCGCACCAGGGCGTCGAGCCGCTCGGCGTCGGCACGCTCCACGAGGGCGTGCAGCGCGATGTCTGGGTTGAGCGCGGCCATCGCCAGCGCCGCCGAGCGGGCCTTGGGCTGCCCCACGCTGGCCTGGGTATGAATGATCTGACGCTGCAGGTTGGTGAGGTCCACGTGGTCGTGGTCGACCAGCGTGACCGTGCCAACCCCGGCGCTTGCGAGGTAGAGCAGGGCGGGCGAGCCGAGCCCGCCGGCGCCGATGACGAGCGCATGCGATGCGAGGAGGCGTTGCTGGCCCTCGATGCCGATGTCGTCGAGCAGGATGTGGCGGCTGTAGCGCAGCAGCTGGTCGTCGGTCATGCGCAAAGCATAGCGCCCGGCACGCCCGCCTCTGGCGCCGTATGCGCTATGCAACCCGCAGGCGCCCGAGCTTTTGTCGTGGCGAGCAAAACACCGCCACTGCTTCGAGCTTCAAGCCAGCGCCCAACAAAAAGCCCGCCGAAGCGGGCTTTTTAGCCAGGACGCCGCTGGACCCGAGGCTCAGTTGGTTTTGGTTTCGTCGGGCTTGCGCTCGGCCTGGGTCTTGGAAGCAAGCACCGTCTTGCCCTTAAGGCGGTTGATCGCCTGCTGCAGCGGGAAGTCTTCTGCGCTGCCGAACTCGGGCAGGGGCTTGGGCGCCTTGTCCTTGGTGGCCGCGTTGGCCTCTTCTAGCTTCTTGAGCGCTTCCTCGCGGGCTTTTTCGCGCGCCGGGTCCTTGACCTCGACGCCCTGGCCGCTGGAGATGTGCTTCTCCAGGTCGGCTTCACGGGCGCGCAGGGCGGAGAACACATTGCCTTCGGCGGTCTCGTCGAGCCAGACATCGGGCACGATGCCGGTGGCCTGAATGGAGCGGCCGCTGGGCGTGTAGTAGCGCGCGGTGGTGATCTTGAGCGCCGTCTCGGGCGAGAGCTGGCGCACGGTCTGCACCGAGCCCTTGCCGAAGGTCTGGCTGCCCATGATGATGGCGCGTTTGTGGTCTTGCAGCGCGCCGGCCACGATCTCGCTGGCCGAGGCCGAGCCTTCGTTGACGAGCACCACCAACGGTACGTTTTTCAGTGCCTCGGGCAGCTTCTTGAGCGGGTCGGTGCCGCGGCGGGCGTAAAAGTCGGGGCTCGCCTTGAAGACCGACTTCGACTCGGCAATCTGGCCGTTGGTGGACACCACCGTCACGTCCTTGGGCAAAAAGGCTGCGGAGATGGCGACCGAGGCTTCGAGCAGGCCGCCCGGGTCGTTGCGCAGGTCCAGCACGATGCCCTTGAGGTTGGGTTCCTGCTTGTACAGGTCGTTGAGGCGGCTCACGAAGTCATCGACCGTGCGGTCCTGGAACTGGCTCACGCGCAGCCACGCGTAGCCCGGCTCGATGAGCTTGGAGCGCACGCTCTGCACGCGAATCTCCTCGCGCGTGATGGTGATCGGGAAGCTGCGGCTTTCGGTCTTGCGAAACACCGTGAGCATGACCTTGGTGTTGGGCTCGCCGCGCATCTTCTTGACTGCGGCGTCCATCGTCATGCCTTTGACGAAGCTGTCGTCGATCTTGGTGATGAGGTCGCCGCTCTTGAGGCCGGCGCGAAAGGCGGGCGAGCCTTCGATGGGCGAGACCACCTTGACCAGGCCGTCTTCCATGCCGATTTCGATGCCCACGCCGACGAAGCGCCCGCTGGTGCCTTCGCGGAATTCCTTGAAGCTCTTCTTGTCGAAGTACTGCGAGTGCGGGTCGAGACCGGCGACCATGCCGGAAATTGCATCGGAGATGAGCTTCTTTTCGTCGATCGGCTCGACGTAATCGCTTTTCACCATGCCGAAAACGGCCGCGAGTTGTTGCAATTCTTCGAGTGGCAACGGGGCGAGAGAGCCCCGTGCAACCGTCTGCAAAGAGACGGTGGTCAACACGCCAGCAACGGCGCCGGCGGCGATCCAGCCGGTGATCTTCAGTTTCTGGCTCATTTGAGAGTGTCCTTGTGACTCAAACCAATATACACAGCTTGGAAGCAATTTGCCTGCCGGGGTTCCCCAGCCTTGGCACAAACAGTCACCGTATCGACAAGCGGCATGCGCTCCTGCGTCAACGGTGGCTTCAGCCCTTGCCTTGCGATGCAACAGCGGCCGCAGCTTTGGCTGCCGCGTCTGCATCGCCGAGGTAGTAGTGTCGCAGCGGTTTTAAATCGTCGTCGAGTTCATAGACGAGCGGAATGCCGTTCGGAATATTGAGACCGACGATATCCGAATCGGAAATGCCATCTAGGTATTTGACCAACGCTCGGATCGAGTTGCCGTGCGCTGCGACGACGAGGCGCCGACCGGAGCGGATGGCCGGTGCCATCGACTCGTTCCAGAACGGCAAAACGCGCGCCACCGTGTCCTTCAGGCATTCGGTCAGCGGCACGTCGGACGGCCTCAACTTCGCATACCGAATGTCCTGCCGCTCGCTGCGCGGGTCGGTCGGCTCCAGTGCGGGCGGCGGCGTGTCGTAACTGCGGCGCCAGACCAGCACCTGCTCGTCGCCGTATTGCTTCGCTGTCTCGGCTTTGTTCAGGCCTTGCAGCGCGCCGTAGTGGCGCTCGTTGAGCCGCCACGCGTGAACGACCGGCAGCCA
>JANONH010000204.1:0-1616 GCA_031420735.1 Methylibium sp. | reverse complement strand
AGCGGCTGTACTCAGACGCGAGTTGTCGAGGTCACCCGCGGACGCGAGCAGGTGAGCCCGGACATGAACGGTCCAGTGGACCGTTCGTGCCTGGCGAACGGCCGGGCCACTGGCCCGGCGCGGCCTGCAAGGCCAGGGGAGCCTGAGCGAAGCGAAGGCCGCTGCATCGAAGCGCTGCCGGCGGGCCGCCTGCGGCTTTGCTCGCGCTGAACGTCGACGTGCGCTTAAAACTATCAGCACGCAAGACAACTACACCGCCACCGCCGCCTTGATGGCAGGGTGCGGGTCGTAGCCCTCGAGGGCGAAGTTCTCGTACTCGTAGTCCAGCCTGACTTCGACGCGCTGGTCAACGCCCGGACGGTCGGCGCTAAAGCGTCATGATGTTATTATGCCTTGTCACCAACGACCGAAGGTCCGCCATGTCCGCCACCGAAGCCGTCCGCTCGACCGTTTATTTGGCGCCCGATCTGCACCAGGCGCTGCGCCTGAAGTCGGCGCACAGCCAGCGCAGCATGTCCGACATCGTCAACGAGGCGCTGCGCCAGGCCCTGCGCGAAGACCAGGAAGACCTGGCCGCCGTGCGCGGCCGTGCCAAGGAACGCACGCTGAGCTACGAAGACTTCCTGGCCAAGCTCAAGGCCAATGGCACGCTATGAACTGCGCGTCAGGCCTTCGGTCGCGAAGGACCTGCGCGGCATCCCGAAGGCCGACGTCACACGCATCCTGGCGCGCATCGAGGCCCTGCGTGACGCCCCCCGGGCGCCAGGCTGCGAAAAGCTCAGCGGTGCCGAGCTGTACCGGGTGCGCCAGGGCGTGTACCGCATCGTGTACGAGATCCAGGATGAACGCATCGTCGTGGAGGTGATCCGCGTCGGTCACCGCGGCGAGGTGTACCGCAGCCGCTAAAACCAGAGCAAGCCGGACGACTACACCGCCACCGCCGCCTTGATGGCAGGGTGCGGGTCGTAGCCCTCGACCGCAAAGTCCTCGTGCTCGTAGTCGAAGATCGACGCCGGCCGGCGTTTGATGAGCAGCGTGGGGTACATCCTGGGCTTGTCGGCGGGCGTGGCGCCGCGGGCGACGTGGAACTCGACCAGGCATGGCAGGGCATCTGCTCGCGTCTGTCAGCGCGCCGAGCACGGCCGCGAGCCTCCGAAGCTGCCGGTCGTTCCGCTACAGTGGCCCAATGGCGCCAACCATAGTCCGCGACGGACAGTTCCGCTTGTTCTTCTTCTCGCGGGAAGAAACACGCATTCATGTCCATGTGGCCCACCCGGACGGGGAGGCAAAGTTCTGGCTCACGCCGACAGTACACTTGGCCGCAAACGTCGGCCTGACGTCCACCCAGATCCGCCAAGCGCAGGCTGTCGTTGAGTCGCATCTCAAGGAGATCCAAGATGCCTGGCTCCGCCACTTTTGAAGCTGAAGTCACGCAAGTGTCCGTACACGGGATGTGGCTGTTGCTCGGCAACGAGGAGCTTCACGTGCCCTTCGATCAGTTCCCCTGGTTCAGGGCAGCCACCATCGAGCAACTGTCGAGCGTAGAGCGCCCAACGAAGGATCACCTGTACTGGCCGCAGCTTGACATCGACCTCTCGGTTGCGTCGATTCGCGAT
>JANONH010000203.1:0-8138 GCA_031420735.1 Methylibium sp. | reverse complement strand
CGCGCATTGGCGCACGCCGTCACACCGCTGGCGATCGAGTAGCCCATGCCCAAGCGCGCATCGCTTACGGGCCCGCCAGCCTCGGGCAGCACGACGATGTCGCTTGCCGGCAGCACCGCCGCCACGTGGGCCAACAGCGACTCGGCGACCACCACCACCACACCCAGGCCGCTTTCGAGCGCGTTGAAAAGCGTGGTGCCCAGCACCGTGGACCGGCCGAAGGCCTGGGTCAGCTTGTGGCCGTTGGCCGACGGGCCAACGAAGCGCGCGCCGCGCCCCGCGGCCAGCACGACCACGACGGCCGGCGCGGCGGCAGACACCCAGCTCACGCCCGCGCTCCCACGACGCCGCGCCAAGCGCGGGTGCAGCAGGCCGTCGGCATCGCTCGCCGCGCCCAGGACGGGGAGTCCCGGCGACGAGGAGATTCATCGCATCTCATTGGGTGCACTTCGTTGGCATGGGCCTGTTAAGCAAGGCCCATGACACCGCGCCAGGGCCGGCAAGGGAAGTGGGAGCTTCACCTAAGGCCTTCCCCTCCCCTGGGCTTGCCCCAACTGCAGTCGTGGTCGCTCAGCCCACACCCTACACTTTTAACCATGGACGCCCGCCAGATTGCCGACCTGCGCAGAAGCTACGAACAGGGAGACCTCGACGAAACGCATTCGTCGCCCGACCCTCTGCTGCAGTTTCAGAAATGGTTGTCGCAGGCGCTCGAGGCCCGTTTGCCCGAACCCAATGCCATGACCTTGGCCACCGTGGCGGCCGACGGCAGGCCCTCGACGCGCGTGGTGCTCATCAAGGGGCTGGGTGAGAACGGCATCGTCTGGTATTCCAACTACGAAAGCCGCAAGGGGCGCGAGCTGGCGCAACACCCGATGGCGGCGCTGCAGTTCCACTGGGTCGAGTTGGAGCGTGTGGTGCGCATCGAAGGGACGGTGTCCAAGGTGAGCGAAGCCGAGTCGGACGCCTACTTCGACTCACGCCCACTCGACTCGCGCCTGGGCGCCTGGGCCTCGCCGCAAAGCGAGGTGATCGCCTCACGGGCGGTGCTGGTGGCCAATGCGGCAAAGTTCGCGGCGCGCTTCGTGCTGCAACCGCCACGCCCGCCGCATTGGGGCGGCTACCGCTTGCAGCCCGACCGCTGGGAGTTCTGGCAAGGGCGCAAGAGCCGGCTGCACGATCGCCTGCGCTACACGCTCGCCCCGGGAAGCGCGTGGCTGCGCGAACGCCTGGCACCTTGAACCCGCGCCGGCGCTCGGCACTGCACAAGTCGGGGCGGAGCGCAGCGCGTAAGCATCAGGCCGTCCAGCGCAGCAGCGTCACGAGCAGTACCAGGACGCCAAGGCCGAGGTTGACCGAGACCCAGTTGCGGATCTGTGCCAGGGCCGCACCGCCGGCGGCCCACTCGGACGCCACGACGGCGCGGCCAAGCCGCTTGTAGAGCGCGAAGCGGATGTGCATGAAGATCGCCACCATCGCGAGACCAAGCACCGCCATGAGGGTCCAGGCCAGCGGCATCTCGAAGCTGCCACCGGACTGCACCACTTGCTTGGCCACGCGGCCCAGCATCCATACACCGCTGACCAGCGTCAGCAACGAGGCCACGAACACGGCCCGCAAGAAGCGGCCGAGCACGTCGTGCATGAGTCGCAAGCGCACCGGCGGCTCGAGCCGGGCGACGGCGGGGCGCAGGAAGAAGTGCGCAAACACCATTCCGCCGATCCACACGATGATGGACAGCACATGCAAAGTCTTGAGCGCAGCGTAAATCATCGGACAAGCCCCTTCACATTGAAACCCAGCGCGCGATCCATTCGCCACCCCAAACCCACGCCATCAGCACGAGGCCTGCGGTGACGCACAGCGCCAGCCCCGCCGTGGCCAAGCCAAGGACCACGGCGACGCCATCGCTAAACACCAGCCCCAGCCCGATGAGCATCATCGCCAGCGCCGGCAGCAGGTTACCAAAGGGAATTGGCAGCACGACGATGACGGCCATCAGCCCGATCGCTACGGCGGTCCATGAGCGTGTGTCCGCGGATGCAAGATGGCTCAGCCGGGCCTTGGCAAAGCGTCCGGCCAGGGCATAGGAGGAGGCCAGCAAGAACAGCACTCGCTGCGCGCCGTGGCGCGACAGTTCGAGTTCGGCCACCCGCCGGGGCAGGCATTCTGTCGAGTGGCCCCGCCACATCGCAGCCGCCAGCGCGACCAGCCCCAGGCCCAGCACCGTGCCCACACCCGGCACCGGCAACAGGCAAGGCACCGCCATCATGAGCAGCAAGCTGCCGTGTGCCGCGGGCCCGTGGGCCTGCAGCATGGTCTGCATCGACACCCGCTCGCCGGGCAAGGCAGCGGCAGCCTCGCGCAGCCGCTGCACGATGGGCGCCGTCATGCCGGCTTCAAGACGGCGGGCTCCTGGCGCGTCTTCCACAGCGACACCAGCACACCCCCGGCAATCAGACCGAAGGTCACGCTCAGAGAGATGACCGGCGGAATCTTGCCGATGATGCCGACCAGGAAAATTTTTGCACCGATGAACACCAGCACCAGGGCCAGTGCGTACTTCAAGTACTTGAAGCGATGGATCATTGCCGCAAGGGCGAAGTACAGGGCGCGCAGGCCCAGGATGGCGAAGATGTTGCTCGTGTAGACGATGAAGGGGTCGGTGGTGATGGCAAAGATCGCCGGCACCGAGTCGACCGCGAACACCAGGTCGACGAACTCCACCAGCACCAGGGCCAAGAGCAGCGGCGTGGCCAAGCGCTCGAGCTTACCGGTGGCCGGGTCGCGTTCACGAACCCAAAAGGCGTTTCCGCGCAGGCCGTCGGTCAAGCGCATATGCCGTTTCAGGAACTTCAGCAGCGGGTTGTTGGCAATGTCGGGCATGTGGTCGGCGATGACCCACATCTTGGCGCCCGTGAAGACCAGGAAGGCACCGAACAGGTACAGAACCCAGCTGAACTGGCTGACCAGCGTTGCACCCAAGCCGATCATGATGGCGCGCAGCACGATCACGCCCAGGATGCCCCAGAAGAGCACCCGGTGCTGGTACTGCCGCGGGATCGCGAAGAAGCTGAAGATCAGCGCGATGACGAAAACGTTGTCCATCGACAGCGACTTCTCGATCATGAAGCCGGTGTAGTAGTCCATGCCGCTCTGCGCGCCCAGGTACCACCAGACCCAGGCCCCGAACAGCAGTGCCGCGCTGATGTAGCCGGCGGACAGCAGCAGGCTTTCGCGCACGCCGATGACGTGGTCGTCCTTGTGCAGGACGCCCAGGTCGAAGGCCAACAGCGCGACGACGATGCCGACGAAGGTGAGCCAGACCCAGACAGGCTTGCCCAGCAAGTCGGCTGCAAAGAAGGGAATCAGGGCGTCCATTGAATAAGCTCAGAGGATTGCGGCTGCCACGGTGCCGACACCGCACAAGCCACCGACCGCGCCCAGCAAGGCGACGTCGCGCTTCTCGTTGCCAAGGCGCCAGGCGTTAAAGGTGACGCCGAACAGCGTGGCAGTCATGATCGCAAGGATAAGTGTGGTGGTGTCCATGGGCTTTGTCGCGACGGGAAAGGTGGTGGATGTTCAGCAGTTCGGGCTTTCAGATAAACCAGCACTAGATTGAGCGCAGCTTCGTATTTCCCGAACCCGCTGAGTGCGTAAAACACCTTCTCTTTTCCTCTTGAATGAGCAGCAGGCGATCGTCTTCAAGAGTTTCGAATTCGGAAAAACCGGCTTCCACCACAAGTAAGCTTCGGCTTTCCCGAACTGAGATCGGCATGCTGAACTACCGCCACCTGTACTACTTCTGGGTCGTCACCAAGGAAGGCGGTTTCGCCCGCGCGGCCGAGCGGCTGGACATGGCGGTGCAGACCATCAGCGCCCAGGTGCGCGAACTCGAGAAGGCGCTCGGCCACCAACTGCTCAAGCCCGCCGGCCGCGGCGTTGCAATGACCGAGGCGGGTCAGGCCGCCTTCGCCCGCGCCGAAGAGATCTTCCAGATCGGCCAGGTGATCCCCGACGAGGTGCGCGAGGCGGCCAGCGGCAAGGTCGCCCGTCTGGCCGTGGGCATGTCGGACGGCATTTCCAAACTGGCCGCGCATGCGCTTCTGGAGCCCGTGCTTGCCACGCCATCCCTGCGGCTGGTGTGCCACGAGGGCGAGTTCGAGCAACTGCTGGCCGAACTGGCGCTGCATCACCTGGACCTGGTGCTGGCCGGGCAGCCGGCACCGCGCAACCCGAACCTGCGCCTGACGAGCGAACGGCTGGTCGAGTCGCCGGTGGAGTGGTACGGGCCGGCCGCCCATGTGCACAAGGCCGATGTGGACCAGTTCCCCCAATCGCTGAACCGGCTGCCGGTGCTGCTGCCGACTGGCCACTCGGCCTTGCGCCCGACCCTGGACCGCTGGTTCGAGGCCCAGGGCTTGCGGCCGCGTATCGTCGGCGAATTCGAAGACAGCGCGCTGCTGGCGGTGTTCGCCGCGCGCGGGCTGGGGGTGTTCCCGGTCAGTCGCCTGGGGGCCAGCGACGTGCGCTTGATGCGCGGACTGCGTTTGCTCGGGCGCTGCGATGACGTGAAGGAGGAGATCCACGCCATCCGTTCACGCCGCGGCCAACACCACCCCCTGGTGCTACAGGTGATCGCCGCGGCGCGTGCCTGAGCCTTGTCTTCTATTCAGGTTTTTTCGATGTTGGCGTCCTCAAAAGACTGCTTTTTCAGATCCTTCAAAGGGTTCACATTGCGACTGTCGCTTAACCGATGGAATTCCGCGATGAAACCGAACGAACACAAGGACCCAACACCATGAACCCGATGACGCCCATCCCCCAGACCGCTCACCCGGACTCCGCAGGCCCATCCCTGGGCGTCGCCGGCCCTGCGGGCCTGCAGAGCGATGTCGGCGCGCGCCGCGTGTTGCGCAACACGTATGCGCTGCTGTCGATGACGCTGCTGTTCAGCGCGGCCGTCGCCGCCGTCAGCGTGGCGTTTGCACTGCCGGCGCCGGGCATCCTGCTGACACTGGGTGGCTATTTCGGCCTGCTCTTTGCCGTCCACAAGTTCAAGAACAGCGGCTGGGCGCTGCCGGCGGTGTTCGCACTCACGGGCTTCATGGGCTACTCGCTGGGGCCTCTGCTGGTCAAGTCGCTGGCATTGCCCGGCGGTGCGCAGGTCGTGACCCTGGCCCTGGCGGCCACGGGTGCCACTTTCCTGTCCTTGTCGGCCTGGGTTCTGACGTCCCGGCGCGACTTCAGCTTCATGGGTGGCTTTCTGTTCGCCGGCATGGTCATTGCGCTGATCGCGGGTTTGGGCGCGGTGTTCCTGCAAATACCTGCGCTGGGCCTGGCCGTGGCCGCGATGGTCGCGCTGCTGTCGGCGGGGCTGATCCTGTACGAGACCAGCCGCATCGTGGGCGGCGGCGAAACCAATTACGTGCTGGCCACGGTGGGGCTGTACGTTTCGATCTTCAACCTGTTCACCAGTCTGCTCAGCCTGTTCGGCTTCGGCAGATCGGAAGAGTGAACACCCACAGGAGCACACCATGAATTGCCCAAGCTGCACCGAAACGGCGCTCGTCATGAGTGACCGCCAGGGCGTCGAGATCGACTACTGCCCGAAATGCCGGGGCGTGTGGCTGGACCGCGGTGAACTCGACAAGCTGATCGAGCGATCGGCCGCGATGGCGCCGGCCCCAGCAGCCCCAGCCCGCGACGGCGCGGCCCGTTCGCAGCCCCGGTTTGCCGACTCCGACCACGACCACGGCCGAAGCCAGTACGGCAGCCGCAAGAAGTCCTGGCTGAGCGACATCTTCGACTGAAATTAGGATCGACAGCAGAGATCGAGTGGCTCGACCGCCTTGCGGCGCATGAGCTTTAAGCCTAGCAAGGCGTGAGTTGCCTGCGCTGCCGGGCAGCTTAAACAAAGACGCTCAAGAGACGGCCTGGGCGCGTCTCTTGGCCGCAAAGGTCTGGCGAAATTTGTCGAGCTTGGGGGCGACGACGAAGGCGCAGTAGCCCTGGCCCGGATGCTTGGCGAAGTAGTTCTGGTGGTAGTCCTCGGCGCGCGAATACTGGCTCTCGGGCTGCACTTCGGTCGTGATCTTGGCGCGCACGGCACCGCTGGACTGCAACTCCACGATTACCTCGCGGGCCTCCTCCGCCTGGCGCTCGTCGTGCGTGTAGATCCCCGAGCGGTACTGGGTTCCAGCGTCGTTGCCCTGGCGGTTGAGTGTGGTCGGGTCATGGACCACGAAGAAGATGTGCAGCAACTCGCGAAACGAAATGCGCTCGGGATCGAACTGCACCCGCACCACCTCGACATGGCCGGTGGTGCCGCTGCAGACCTGCTCGTAGCTGGGGGCGACCACGTGCCCATTGCAGTAGCCCGATTCCACGGCGGTAACACCCTCGACATCGAGGAACACGGTCTCGGTACACCAGAAGCAGCCGCCGCCGAGCGTGGCGACTTCAAGGATTGGGGCGGTCATTGGCATTCCTTTGTGTGGCAGAGGTGGCGCTGATACCGCGAGGCCGGCAGCGCACGTCGACGCGATGATGCCCCCAGGCACTGCGCTGGGCGTGCGACCACAATGCACGCCCCACTGACTCGATGGTCAAGCCCGCATGGAAACGCTCAAGCCCTTGCTCACGGCGCTGGTGCTGCCCCCGGTGCCGTGGCTGGTGCTCATGCTCGTGGGCGCCCGTGTCATGGTGCGGCGTGGGCGGCTCGGCGCGGCGTTGATGCTCCTGGCTGCCGTGCTCGTCTGGCTAAGCGCTTGCCAAGGGGTCGGTCGCTGGTTGCTGCCGCGGCTGCTGTCGGTGCCCGCGCCCTTGACGCGCGCCGAAGTCGCCGCCCTGCAACCGGGGCGCCAGCAACTCGCGCCCACCACGGCGATCCTGGTCCTCGGTGGCGGGCGTGTTCGGCGCGCACCGGAAAGCGGCACTGCCGACCTCACATCCAAGTCCATCGAGCGCTTGCGCTACGGCGTGAGGATCGCCCGCGAAAGCGGCCTGCCGCTCGCCTTTAGCGGGGGCGTGGGCTGGTCGCAGGCCGCCGATGCAGGCGGGCCATCCGAGGCCGAGATCGCCCAACGTGTGGCCGAGCGAGACTTCCTGCGGCCGATCAAGTGGCTCGAGACGCGCTCACGCGACACCCGCGAAAACGCGCAGTTGGCCGTCAAGATGCTCAACGACGCCGGCGTCCGCCACATCGTCCTCGTGACCCACGCCTGGCACATGCCACGCGCCGCCAGGGCTTTTAGAGGGGCGGCCGGCGACGCGATGCGCATCACGCCTGCACCGATGGGCTACTTCGTGGCGTCCGAGCGCACCGCCATCGACTGGGTGCCCACGAGTGAAGGCTTCGAGCAAGTCCGCCTGGTGCTGCGCGAAGCCCTGGCCCTGCGGCTCGGCGCATGAGCGCGGCGCACGCGTCACCAAAAAGCGGTCGCCACAAATAGAAACCCCTCCCGACCGTTAGGTAGGAGGGGCGAGGTGGCCTGACCACCTTTTTGGAGCTCCAACAACATGAAGTTGCGGCGCTCCTGGTGCGCAGAGACTGCGCCCTTTCAAAGACCTGCAAGCAGGTAAAACAACAATAGACGCCGCGCGCCTGAAATACCAGCTTGGCGCAACTATTGAGAGCCGGGCGTCGATTGCGCAGCCTGCATCACGCTGTCTACGATATGGGCGATGCGCCGCTCCACGCTGGGGTCCATGACGATCGGCCGCCCCCATTCGCGCTGCGTCTCGCCAGGCCACTTGTTGGTGGCGTCGAGGCCCATCTTGCCGCCCAGGCCAGAGACTGGCGAGGCGAAATCGAGGTAGTCGATGGGAGTCTGCTCGACCAGCGTGGTGTCGCGCACCGGGTCCATGCGCGTGGTGATGGCCCACACCACCTCTTGCCAATTGCGGATGTCGACGTCGTCGTCGGTCACGACGATGAACTTGGTGTACATGAACTGGCGCAGAAAGCTCCACACGCCGAACATCAGCCGCTTGGCGTGGCCCGGGTAAGCCTTCTTGATGCTGATGATCGCCATGCGATAGCTGCAGCCCTCGGGCGGCAGGTAAAAATCGGTGATCTCGGGAAACTGCTTTTGCAGGATCGGCACGAACACCTCATTGAGCGCCACACCCAGCAC
>JANONH010000202.1:0-15624 GCA_031420735.1 Methylibium sp. | reverse complement strand
GCCTTGTGGCGGCGGCCCTGTCAGCGAGTCTTGCAGCGCCTGCTGCTGCCGCAAGCTGGTATGCGCCGTGGACCTGGGTCGACAGCGGCGAGCCGCCGCTCACGAACATCGTGCGCGATCCGCACTACGGCGACGGGCTGTTCCACTTCTTCCAGGAGCACTACTTCACCGCGATCACCGGCCTGATGGTCTCGCAGCATTTCGAGCGTGTCGCGCAGCACACCGACGAGGCCGAGATCCTGCGCGGCGGCCTGCTGCTGTCCTACGGGCTCCACCGCGAGGCGGGGCAGATCTTTGCGCAGTTGATCGACAAAGGCGCGCCGCCAGCGGTGCGCGACCGCGCCTGGTATTACCTCGCCAAGATCCGCTACCAGCGCGGCTTCCTGGCCGACGCCGAGAACGCGATCGGCCGCATCGACAACAAGCTGCCGCCTGAGCTCGAAGAAGACCGCGTGCTGCTGCACGCCAACCTGCGCATGGCGCGCGGCGACTTCGCGGGCGCCGCTGCAGGGCTGGGCAGCGCCGGCGGCCCGGGTGGCGCCGGGCCCTATGTGCGCTTTAATCTCGGCGTCGCGCTGATCCGCAGCGGCGATGCGGCCGGCGGCAGCGCGCTGCTCGACACCCTGGGCCGCGCCCCCGCCGCCGACGAAGAAGCTCGCAGCCTGCGCGACAAGGCCAATGTCGCGCTCGGCTACGCCGCGCTGAAGGAAGAGCGCCCCGAGCAGGCACGCATCGTCCTCGAGCGCGTGCGCCTCACCAGCCTGCAAGCCAACAAGGCGCTGCTCGGCTTCGGCTGGGCCGCGTCGACACTGAAGCAGCCGAAGCTGGCGCTGGTGCCATGGACCGAACTCGCTGCCCGTGATGCCAGCGACGCTGCGGTGCTCGAAGCCCGCATCGCGCTGCCCTATGCCTATGCCGAGCTGGGCGCCTACGGTCAGTCGCTGGAGCGCTACCAAGCGGCGATCGGCGACTTCGAGCGTGAAGGCGGCAAGCTCGACGAGTCGATCCGCGCGATCCGTGCCGGCAAGCTGGTCGACGGCCTGATCGAGCGCAACCCCGGCGACGAGATGGGCTGGTTCTGGAAGATCGAGCAACTGCCCGAGATGCCGCATGCCAGCCACCTGAACCAGGTGCTCGCCAAGCACGAGTTTCAGGAAGCCTTCAAGAACTACCGCGACCTGAACTTTCTCGCAAAGAACCTTGCGCAGTGGCAAGAGCAGCTCGGCGTCTTCGGCGACATGCTCGACAACCGTCGCCGCGCCTTTGCCGAGCGCCTGCCGCAAGTGCGTGAGAAAGCGCGGGGCATCGACATCAACGCGCTGCAGCAGCGGCGCGACGTGCTGGCCGCCGAGTTCGCGCAGGCCGAAGAAAACGCCGACGGCGAGGCCTATGCCGACGCCAGACAGCGTGCCTTGCAGACCCGCTTGCGCGACGTGCAGGCCGCACTCAAGCAAGCCCCGGCAGATGCTGAACTCAGCGCTGCACGCGAGCGCGCCCGCCTGGCCGCCGGTGCGCTGACCTGGGCTTTGGCGCAGCAGTTTCCGCAGCGCCGCTGGGAGGCAAAGAAAGCGCTGCGCGATGCCGACGCTGCGCTGGCCGAGGCGGGCGAGCGCGACGCGGCACTGGCCCGCGCGCAGCGCGAAGAGCCGGCGCGCTTCGACCGGTTCGGCGTGCGCGTCAAGGACCTGGGGCCGCGCATCGCTCTGCTGATCCCGCGCGTGGCCGTGCTGAGCGGCGAGCAACAGCAGTTCGTGCAGGAGCTGGCCGTGGCTGAACTGCAGGGCCAGAAGGAAAGGCTCGCAACCTACACCACGCAGGCGCGCTTTGCCGTCGCCCAGCTCTATGACCGTGCCAAGCTCGCCGGGGAGGTCGCCAATGCACGCGCGCCCTAAGCCGTGCCATGCGCTGCTGTGCTCGCTGCTGCTGATGCTGATCGGCAGCTTGTCGGCCTGCGCCGGCAAGCGCGGCGGCACGCCCGACAACGAACCGACGCTCAAGGCACTGGCCGGCCGCGAAGTGCAGGTCGCGCCCGACACCGGCATCGCCGCCAACGAAGACCAGGCGATTTCCGCGTACGAGCAATTCCTCGACGTGGCGCCGCGCGCACCGCAACGCGCCGAAGCGCTGCGCCGCATCGGCGACCTCGAGATGGACCGCACCGACAACCAGGTCGCCAGCGGCCAGGGCGGCCTGACGAAGGACGGCGCGCCCGACTACCGCGCCGCGGTCGCGCGCTATCAAGACTTCTTGAAGCAGTACCCCGAGGACCCGGGCAACGACCGCGTGCTCTACCAGCTCGCGCGGGCGCAAGAACAGTGCGGCGAGCTCGAAGCAGCGCTGAAAACCCTGGACCGGCTGGTGGCCGCGTATCCGCAGACGGCCTACCGGGAAGAGGCGCATTTCCGTCGCGGCGAGCTGCTCTTCACGACGCGCGACTATGCCAAGGCCGAGCAGGCCTACACCACGGTGCTTGCCAGCCAGGAGGGCGGCGGCGCGAGCAGCAACTACCAGGAACGCGCGCTCTACATGCAGGGCTGGTCGCTGTTCAAGCAGGGCCGGCTCGAAGAGGGTTTGAAGTCCTTCTTCGGCGTGCTCGACCTCAACGCCGAAGCGCTCGCGGGTAACGGCGACATCGACACCCTGGGCGGCCTGAGCCGCGCCGACCGCGAGCTGGTCGAAGACAGTTTCCGCGTCGCCAGCCTGAGCCTTGCCAACCTGCAGGGTGCCGACTCGATCCTGGCCTACATGACCAGTGACACGCGACGCTCCTACGAATTCCGCGCCTACCAGCAGCTCGGCGAGCTGTACCTGAAGCAGGAGCGCGTCAAGGACGCCGCCGACACGCTGGGCGCCTTCGCGCGCAGCAACCCGCTGCACGCGCAGGCGCCGCAACTGCAGGCGCGCGTGATCGACATCTACCAGCGCAACGGCTTTGCCGTGCTGGCGCTCGAAGCCAAGAAGGACTACGTCTCGCGCTACGGCGTGAGCAGTGCCTTCCGCGCGGCCAACCCTGCCGGCTGGGAGAAGGCGCAAGCGCTCGTCAAGACCCACGTTGCCGAACTGGCGCGCCACTATCACGCCAGCGCGCAGAAGAGCAAGGCCAGCAGTGACTACCAGGAGGCAGTGCGCTGGTACCGCGCCTACCTCACATCCTTCCCGACCGAGCCGGAGGCGGCGCAGAACAACTTTCTGCTCGCCGAGCTGCTGTACGAAGACCAGAGCCACTTCGATGCCGCGCTCGAGTACGAGAAGACCGCCTACGGCTATCCCTTGCATGACAAAAGCGCCGACGCCGGCTATGCGGCGTTGCTGGGCTATGCGGGGCAGGAGAAGCGTGCCGCGGCGGCCGAACTGCCGGCGCTGCAGCGCACCGGCGTCGACAGCTCGCTGCGCTTCGCGAAAACCTTCCCCGCCGACGCGCGCGCCGGCGCCGTGCTGAGCAGCGCGGCCGAGAAGCTCTATGTGCTGCGCGACGGCGAGCAGGCCGCCAGCGTGGCGCAGCAGGTGCTGACGCTCGACCCGCCGGCCCAGCCGGCGCAGCGCAAGGTGGCGTGGACCGTGACAGCGCACACCGCCTTCGAGCGCGGCAGCTTCGACCAGGCCGAAAAGTCCTACGGCGAGGTGCTGGCGCTGACGCCGAACCAGGAGCCCGGCCGCAACGATCTGGTCGAGCGCCGGGCCGCTGCGGTCTACAAGCAGGGCGAGGCCGCCCGCAGCGCCGGCAAGGATCGTGAGGCGGTGGGCCACTTCGCGCGCGTCGCGACGGTGGCGCCGCAATCGACCGTGCGCGCGACCGCGCAGTACGACGCCGCCGCCTCGCTGATCGTGCTGAAAGACTGGGACGGCGCGGCACGCACGCTCGAAGACTTTCGCAGCCGCTACCCCAGCCATCCGCTGCAGGCCGATGTGGGTGCCAAGCTCGCCCTCGCCTATCTCGAGAAAGCGCAATGGGCGCAGGCTGCGGGCGAGTTCGAGCGTGTGGCCGCCGCCAAGACCGCGAGCCGCGAGCCGCAGCTCGCGCGCGAGGCGCAGTGGCAGGCCGCCGCGCTGTACGAGAAGGCCACCGACAAGGGCGGCTCGCGTGCGCCGGCGGTCAAGGCCTATGAGCGCTATCTGAAAGACCATCCGACGCCACTGGAGCCCGCGGTCGAGGCGCGCTTTCGCTTGGCCGCTTTGGCCAAGTCCGAAGGCAATGCGGCCCGCGAGTTCGCATTGATGCGCGAGATCTTCCAGGCCGACCAGGCCGGTGGCAGTGCCCGCACCGGGCGCACCCGCACGCTCGGCGCGACGGCCGCGCTGGCACTGGCCGAGCCGGTGTTCTCCGACTACCGCAAGGTCGCGCTGGTCGAGCCGCTGCAGAAGCAGCTCAAGCGGAAGAAGACCAGGCTCGAGGACGTGCTGAAGGCCTATGCGGTCGCGGCCGACTACGGCGTGGCCGAGGTCACGACCGCGGCCACCTTTCACACCGCCGCGCTGTACCAGGATTTCGGCAAGGCGATGCTCTCGTCGCAGCGGCCGAAGAAGCTGTCGAAAGCCGAGCTGGAGCAGTACAACGTGCTGCTCGAAGAGCAGGCGTTTCCGTTTGAAGAGAAGGCGATCGAGCTGCACGAGGTCAACGCCAGGCGTGCTGCCGAAGGGATCTACGACCCCTGGGTGCAGAAGAGCTTCAAGTCGCTGAGCGAGCTGCGGCCGGTGCGCTATGGCAAGGTCGAACGCTTCGAGGGGGGCATCGATGCGATACGTTGACCCCCCCCCGTTGCGGCTGCGCCGCTCCCCCCACGGGGGCGCGGCGGGCGGACCGGCGGAGCGGGATCCGCGGCGGCCGCTGGTGAACACCGGGGTCGTGCGGCGGCTCGCTGGCGGGCTGTGCCTGGCGCTCGGTTTGGCGGGCTGCGCCTCGCTCGGCGAGCCGCTGAAGGCGCTGCAGATGGCCGTCACGCCGGCGCCCGCCGAGCCTTCGACCGCGAACAAACCCGCCACCGCGGCCCCGGCCCAGCAGGCTGTCCTCGAGCCGCCACCGGTGGCGCCGCAGGCCCAGCGCGCCTTCGACGACGCACGCCGCGCGCTCGCCGCCGGCCGCAACGACGACGCCGAGCGCGGCTTTCGCGCGCTGGCCCAGGCCCACCCCGAGCTCGGCGGCCCTCACGCCAACCTCGGCGTCATCTACCGCCAAGCCGGCAAGCTGCCGCAGGCGCAGGCGGCGCTGGAAGAGGCGGTCAAGCTGAGCCCCGAACAGCCGGTCTACCTGAACCAGCTCGGCGTCACCTACCGCCAGCTCGGTCAGTTCGCCAAGGCGCGCAGCGCCTACGAGAAGGCGCTCGAACTCGACGCCGGCTATGCCACGGCCTGCCTCAATCTCGGCATCCTGCACGACCTGTATTTGCGCGACGACGCACGCGCGCTCGAACTCTACGAGCGCTACCTCACGCTCGCGTCGAACAAGGACGCCGCGGTCGGCAAGTGGATCGCCGACCTGAAGAACCGCAAGTCGGTCACGCGCCTGGTCAGCAAGAAGGAGCAGCCATGAAGCCGAGCGCCCGCATGGCCGGCGCGAGCCTGCTGGCCGCACTGTCGGCACCGCTGGCCGCGCAGGACCGCGCCGACATCGACCGCACCCAGATCCTCGGCAACCGCGAGTTGCCCAAGGTGCTCTACATCGTGCCGTGGAAGAAGCCGGTGCCGGGCGACCTGTTGGGGCGGCCCTTCAGCAGCGTGCTCGACGAGGCGCTGGCGCCGATCGACCGCGACGTGTTCCGCCGCCAGATCCAGTACGACGCGCAGAGCACGCCCAAGCCCACCGCCCCCGCCCGCCCCTGAGCGGATCCACCCCGCCCCCCGCCCTATCGTTGCCCCATCGTTGCCCCAGGAGAGAGTGATGAACACCTTTGAATATGCCGTGAAGTTTTTCCAGGACAGCGGTGTCGCCATCTACTTCAGCATCGCGATCATGGCCGTCGGCTTGGCGATCGCGATCGAGCGCTACGTCTTCCTCAACCGCGCGCGCAACCAGAACCGCAAGCTCTGGGAGCGGGTGCTGCCGATGCTGCAGAAGGGCCGCTACAAAGAGGTTTACAGCGTCACCGAGAAGTCCGACGCCGCGATCGGCAAGATCGTCACCAACGGCCTGCAGCGCATGCAGAGCCCGGGCCGCCGCGAAGACATCGACGCGGCGATGGAAGAAGGAATGATGGAGATCGTGCCGCGCCTCGAGAAGCGCACCCACTACATCGCGACCTTCGCCAACGTCATCACCCTGGTGGGCCTGCTGGGCACCATCATCGGGCTGATCAAGGGCTTCACCGCGGTGGCGGCGGTCAACCCGGCCGAGAAGGCCGAGTTGTTGTCGGCGTCGATCTCGATCGCGATGAACAACACCGCGTTCGCGTTGTCGGTCGCGATCCCCTTCCTGCTGATCCACGCCTTCTTGCAGGCGCGCACCAGCGAGATCGTCGATGGCCTGGAGGCCGCCAAGATCAGCTTCCTGAACCTGGTGCAGCGGCTGAAGGCGCAGAACTCGTCGTCCGGCCCGGACACGCGCGCCTGAAGCGCCGACGCCCCGCCCACCCGCCGCCTCCCCGGGAGACTGTTCATGAGAGTCCGACGCCTGCGCAAGCGCACGGCCCACCTCGAGGTCACGGCCTTCATCAACGTGATCGTCGTGCTGGTGCCTTTTTTGCTGTCGACCGCGGTGTTCACGCGGCTGTCGGTGCTAGAGCTGACGCTGCCCGCGCAGACCTCCGGCGTCGAGCAACTGAAGGTCGACGACCTGAAGCTCGAG
This sequence comes from Methylibium sp., assembly GCA_031420735.1. Taxonomy (GTDB): domain Bacteria; phylum Pseudomonadota; class Gammaproteobacteria; order Burkholderiales; family Burkholderiaceae_C; genus Methylibium. The sequence continues at coordinate 8,846 of JANONH010000202.1, read as the reverse complement.
ATCGTGATCCGCCCCGATGCGCTGGAAGTCGGCGACCGCATCGGCGGCCTGATCCAGCGCATCCCCAGCAGCAAGCCGGGCACTGTCGGCCACGACCTGGCCGCGCTGTCGCTGCTGATGCAGCAGGTCAAGCTCAAATTCCCGGCCATCACCACCGCCACCGTGCTGGCCCAGCCGGACACGCCCTATGAGCTGCTGGTGCAGGTGATGGACAGCGTGCGCGAGGCGCCGCCCGAGCGCGGGGCCGGGGCCAAGGCGCCCACGGCGCCACCGGTTGCGCTGTTTCCCGACATCTCGATCGGCGATGCGCCGATCAGCGTCGCCAGGAAGTAGGGGGCGACGATGAAACTCACCCCGCTGCAGAAGCGCGCCGAGCGCAAGGAGCGCAACAACTCCGGTCTGGACATGAACCTCGTGGCCCTGATCGACATCTTCACGATCCTGATCTTCTTTCTGATGTCGAGCACCGGCGTCGAGGTGCTGAGCACCAGCCGCGCCGTCAAGCTGCCGGAGTCCAGCGCCGAGAAGACCCCGCGCGAAACCATCGTCGTGACAGTCAGCGGCAGCGACATCCTGGTCGATGGCCGCAAGGTCGCCACGGTGGCCGAAGCACTGGCCAGCGAAGACGACTTGATCGCCCCGCTGAAGACCGAGCTGGACTTGCAGGCTAGCCGGCCGGTGCTGCGCCAGGAGAACGCGGCGCAGAGCAAGGCCATCACGATCCTGGGCGATAAAGACATCCCCTACCGCCTGTTGCGCAAGGTGATGGTCACGGCCGCGCGAGCCAACTTCAGCGACGTGGCGTTTGCAGTGAGCCGGAAGTCCGCCACATGAGCGCCGCTGTGGCCACCTCGGTCTCGTTTCGCGGTCCACTGCTGCCGTGGGCGGTGGCGCTGGAAGACGAAGCCCGATTTCACCGCATCCTGCGCGGCGTGCTGATCGTCTGCGTGTTGCTGTGCCTGGTGCTGCTGCTGAGGCCCAAACCGGTGGACGACCGCAGCACGCCGGTGGAACTGCCGCCGCGCCTGGCCAAGCTGGTGCTCGAGCAGAAACCGTTGCCGCTGCCGCTGCCCAATGCGACGCGGGCCCATCGGCCGCCCGAGGCCCAGGTGCCGGCGCCGAAGACCGACACGCCCAAGCCCGAGGCCAAGCGGCCCGAGCCCACCCGCTCGGCCGCGGTGCCCGAGGCGCGCCACCCGACGCCCGGCAAGCCAGCCGGCGAAGACCTGCAGGCGGCGCGCCGCAAGGCCCAGGGCGTGGGCCTCCTGGCCTCGAAGGACGATCTGGCGCAACTGGCAGGCGCACCGGTCGCGGTGCAACTCAACCAGAACATCAAGCCCGGCGCCGGCGTCGGCAGCGGCAGCGGGCCCGGTGTCGGCGCCGGCACCGACGCCGGCACGCCCTCGCGCGCGCTGATCACCAGCAACGCCACGCAGGGCAGCGGCGGCATCAACACCGCCGCCTACAGCCGCAACACCGGTGGCGGCGGCCTGGTCGGCCGCGCGACCACGCTGGTCGAAGGCAGCATCGGCGGCGGTGGTGGCGGCGGCCCGGGTGGCGGACTGGGCGTCGGTGGCAAGGGCAGCGGTTCGGGCAGTGGCACCGGCGCGGGCGCTGGTGGCACGCTGGCCAAGAGCGGCAGCGGCAAGGCCTCGCGCTCGATCGAGGAGATCAAGCTCGTGTTCGAGCGCAACAAGGGCGCGATCTACGCGATCTACAACCGCGCACTGCGCGAAGACCCGGCGCTGCAGGGCAAGGTGGTGCTCGAACTGAAGATCGCGCCGAGCGGCGAAGTGACCGGCTGCCGCGTCGTCTCGAGCGAGCTCAAGGCGGGCGAACTGGAGAGCAAGCTGCTCGCGCGCATCTGCGCCTTCGACTTCGGCGCGAAGGATGTGGAGCAGATGGTGGTGACCTGGCCGGTGGATTTCTTGCCGTCGTGAGGTCGGCAGGTGGCTGTGCCGCGGGCTGCCCAGCCCCAGTCGGCAGGAGTGTGGAGCAAGACCCCAGGACCAGGCGCAGCAAGCACCTGGGCGCCGACGCCGGTTACTGCGGCCGGCGTGCACTGGAGATCATCGAGTCGCACGGCTACATCGCGCATGTCGTCGGTCGCCGCACGAAGACTGATGCCAAGCGCGCGACTCGACAAGGAAAGCGCGGCGCTGGGCGGTCGAGGTCTGCCGTAGTTGGTTCAACCGCTTCCGCAAGCTGCTGGTGCGATGCGAGCAGCTCGAGCGCAGCTGCATGGCGCACAAGCACATCGCCGCCGCGATCATCGCGTTCCGCAAGGTCGAGCTGACCGTCAACATGATTCACGGATAGGCTCTCAGAGGTGCAAGCGCGTGCCCGGTGCGGTAGCGAGGGCACGATTCACCAGTTCACGCGTCAGCGGTGCCGCGAAGATGTGGATGAAGTCGTAGACATAGCTGCGCAGGAAGCTGCCGCGCCGTAGCGCAAGCCGGGTCATATTGGACGCAAACAGGTGTCGCGCGTCGATGGCGCGCAGGTGGGTGTCGCGGGCTTCGTCGTAGGCAATGCCTGCAATGATGCCCACGCCCATGTCGAGATCGACGTAGGTCTTGATGACGTCGGCGTCCATGGCGGACAGCACGAGGTTGAATCCAATGCCTTGGCGCCTGAAAGCATCGTCGATGTGACTGCGGCCGGTGAAGCCGGACTCGTAGGTGATGATGGGGAACTGCGCCAGGCGCTCGAGCGTCAGTTGGGTGCCACGCGCCGCGTCGACCATCAGTGGGTGACTCGGCGGCACGATGACGCAGTGGGTCCACTGGTAGCTCGGCAGCGCCACCAGCTCGGGGTAGTCCGCCAGTGCTTCGGTGGCAACGCCGATGTCGGCTTCTCCGGCCAGCAGCAGTTCGGCCACCTGCTTGGGAGACCCCTGATGCAGCCGCAACGAGACTTCCGGGTGCATGGCGCTGAAATCTCGCACGGCCGGCGGAAGGGCATAGCGCGCCTGTGAGTGCGTGGCGGCGATCGTCAGTACGCCGCGGCCAGCGCTGGCGAAATCTTCCCCGGCCCGCTTCAAGTTGTCGGATTCTTGCAGCAGTCGCTCAATCATGGGCAAGACCGTTTTGCCAGGGGGAGTCAGCCCAGTCAGGCGCTTGCCCGCTCGAACGAAGATCTCGATCCCCAGTTCGTCTTCCAACTCACGCAGCTGCCTGCTCACGCCCGATTGAGAGGTATGGAGGGCCTCTGCGACCGCCGTGAGGTTGAAGCCTTGACGAACGGTCTCGCGAACGGATCGCAGTTGCTGTAAGTTCAAAGAGATACGCTGGTGCGTTGGTTGTTTATGCGGTTTGCGAATTTTGAAGTGTGTTCACTGCACCCGCTTCAACTATTTGGCAGTTTGCTTATGAGACCGGACCGCGCTCGTGGGGGTGCAGGCGATCGGTGCAGGCTTCGCGTGAGCAGCGCCCAGACAGGCGGCGGCGAGGCCGTGGCCACCCCGGCTAAAATACTTGGCTGATCGAGTCAGGCCCGCGGCCAACCAAACCGTCGGCGTGGCCTCTTTCTGTTCAATCACGGGGGCTGCAACCGGCGGGTGGCAGGCCGGGCGCGGGTGGCGAAATTGGTAGACGCACCAGGTTTAGGTCCTGACGCCTGCAAGGGTGTGCGGGTTCGAGTCCCGCCCCGCGCACCACGACAACACGCATTCGCAACGTTTCCTCTCGAGAGCACCAAGATCATGGCCGTTACCGTCGAAACCCTCGAGAAGCTCGAGCGCCGCATCACCCTCACGCTGTCGGCCGAGACCGTGCGCAGCGAGATCGAGGCGCGCCTCAAGCGTTTGGCGCGCACGTTCAAGGCCGACGGCTTTCGCCCCGGCAAGGTGCCAATGAGCGTGGTGGCGCAGCGCTATGGCACGTCGGTCCAGTACGAGGTCATGAACGACAAGGTCGGCGAAGCCTTCAGCCGCGCCGCCAACGAGGCGCAGTTGCGCGTGGCCGGTGCGCCGCAGATCGCCGAGCGAGAAGGCGCAGGCGAGGGCGAGATCGCCTTCGACGCCATCTTCGAGGTCTACCCCGAAGTCAAGCTCGGCGACTTGTCGGCCGCGCAGATCGAGCGGGTGTCCACCGAAGTGACCGAGGCTGCGATCACCAAAACGCTCGACATCCTGCGCAAGCAGCGCCGCACCTACGCCCAGCGATCGGCCAGCGAAGTCGCGACCGACGAAGACCGCGTGACGATCGATTTCGAAGGCAAGATCGACGGCGTGCCCTTCGACGGCGGCAAGGCCGACGCGTTCCAGTTCACGCTGGGCGAAGGCCGCATGCTCGAGGCTTTCGAGAAGGCGGTGCGCGGCATGAAGACGGGCGAGTCCAAGACCTTCCCGCTGCAGTTCCCGCCCGACTACCAGGGCAAAGACGTGGCCGGCAAGGAAGCCGATTTCATGGTGACGCTCAAGAAGGTGGAAGTCCAGCACCTGCCGGAGATCGACGATGCCTTCGCCAAATCCTTGGGCATCGCCGATGCAACGGTGGCGGGCTTGCATGCCGACGTGCGCAAGAACCTCGAGCGCGAGGTCAGGTTTCGCGTGATCGCGCGCAACAAGGCCGCCGTCATGGACGCGCTGGTGGCCGCGGCCGAACTCGAGCTGCCCAAGTCGCTGGTGCAAAACGAGGTCGACCGTCTGGTCGAGAACGCACGCGCCGAACTCAAGCAACGCGGCATCAAGGACGCCGAGAAGGCGCCGTTTCCGCTCGATCTGTTCAAGCCCCAGGCCGAGAAGCGCGTGCGCCTGGGGCTGGTCGTGGGCGAGCTGGTGCGCTCCAACAAACTGCAGGCGCGCGCCGAGCAAGTGACGGCGCACATCGAGGAATTGGCACAAAGCTACGAGAAGCCCGAGGATGTGAAGCGCTTCTACTTCGGCGACCGCCAGCGCATGGCCGAGGTGGAAGCCATGGTGATAGAGAACAACGTGACCGAGTTCGTGCTGGGCCAGGCCACGGTCACCGACAAGCAAGTCGCGTTCGACGAACTGATGGTCTGAGACGCAGCTGCGGCGCGCGTGCAAGAGCCGTCGCGCCGGCCCCGGGGCCTTGAGCCGACACAATCGATCCCCATCTGCCCCGGTCAGGCGGATCGACACCCGAAGGAATGCAATGAGCGCACTTGAAACACAAAGCCTGGGCATGGTGCCCATCGTCATCGAGCAATCCGGCCGCGGCGAGCGCGCCTACGACATCTATTCGCGCATGCTGCGCGAGCGGGTGGTGTTTCTGGTCGGCCCGGTGAACGACCAGACTGCCAACCTGGTGGTCGCCCAGTTGCTGTTTCTCGAGAGCGAGAACCCCGACAAGGACATCTCGCTCTACATCAACTCGCCGGGTGGCTCGGTGAGCGCAGGGCTTTCCATCTACGACACCATGCAGTTCATCAAGCCCGATGTCTCCACGCTGTGCATGGGTTTGGCTGCGAGCATGGGGGCTTTCTTGTTGGCCGCCGGCGCCAAGGGCAAGCGCTTCACCTTGCCCAATTCGCGCATCATGATCCACCAGCCTTCGGGCGGCGCCCAGGGGCAAGCCACCGACATCGAGATCCAGGCGCGCGAGATTCTCAAGCTGCGCGAGCTGCTCAACCGGCTGCTCGCCGAGCGCACCGGCCAGTCGCTCGAAAAGATCAAGCTCGACTCCGAGCGCGACTATTTCATGTCCTCCTCCGAAGCCATGGACTACGGCCTGATCGACAAGGTGCTCGACAAACGCGGCTAAGGCGCGGCGCGGCCTTTTTGGCCAAGCACCGGCCAGGCACCCGACGCGGCCGCTTATTCCGACCACCTCATGTAGCCACCTCATGCGGCTGCCCGGTGCGGGGCTTTTGAAGTCGCGGCGACCGCTCGCCATACCGGCGAGCCCGCAGGGGCTTTAAGAGCGCGAAGGCGGCCTTTTTGTTTGACTTATGATGTTTGTGAGACTGCCGGGCGTTCGTGTTGCCCTGGGTCGTTCACACTTCGCCACCCCTCCTGACAGCACCCGCCCATGCCCGAGAAAAAAGGCTCCTCCAGCGAAAAAGTGCTGTACTGCTCTTTCTGCGGCAAGAGCCAGCACGAGGTCAAGAAACTCATCGCAGGACCGTCGGTGTTCATCTGCGACGAATGCATTGAGCTGTGCAACGACATCATTCGTGACGAAGTGCCAGCCGACGGCCTGGACACCAAGACCGTCAAGAGCGACCTGCCGGTGCCCGGCGACATCAAGGCAAGCCTGGACCAATACGTGATCGGCCAGGAGCCCGCCAAGCGCACTCTGGCCGTGGCCGTCTACAACCATTACAAGCGCTTGAAGCACATGGCCGGCGCGGGCAAGAAAGAGGAGGTCGAGCTTTCCAAGAGCAACATCCTTCTCATCGGCCCGACTGGTTCGGGCAAGACCTTGCTCGCACAGACCCTGGCGCGCCTGCTCAACGTGCCCTTCGTGATCGCCGACGCCACCACGCTCACCGAAGCCGGCTACGTCGGCGAGGACGTCGAGAACATCATCCAGAAGCTGCTGCAGAACTGCAATTACGAAGTCGAGCGCGCCCAGCGCGGCATCGTCTACATCGACGAGATCGACAAGATCTCGCGCAAGGCCGACAACCCCTCGATCACACGCGACGTCTCCGGCGAGGGCGTGCAGCAGGCGCTCCTCAAGCTTGTAGAAGGCACGATGGCAAGCGTGCCGCCGCAGGGCGGGCGCAAGCACCCCAACCAAGACTTCTTGCAGATCGACACCACCAACATCCTGTTCATCTGCGGCGGCGCCTTCGACGGCCTCGAAAAAGTGATCCAGAACCGCTCCGAAAAATCGGGCATCGGTTTTGGCGCCGACGTGAAGAGCAAGAGCGAGCGCAAGGTGAGCGAGGTGTTCCGCGAAGTCGAACCCGAAGACCTCATCAAGTTCGGCCTCATCCCCGAGCTGGTGGGCAGCCTGCCGGTGGTGGCCACCCTGGGCGAGCTCACCGAAGAGGCGATGGTGCAAATTCTTACCGAGCCCAAGAATGCGCTCGTCAAGCAGTACCAGCGGCTGTTCGCGATGGACGGCGTCGACCTCGAAATCCGGCCCTCGGCGCTGGTTGCCATTGCCAAGAAGGCGCTGGCGCGCAAGACCGGTGCGCGCGGTTTGCGCTCGATCATGGAGCAGTCGCTCATGGACACCATGTTCGAGCTGCCCACCCTCGACGGTGTGCAGAAAGTGGTGCTCGACGAACACACGATCGAAGAGAACGCCAAGCCCCTTTTGGTGTATCGCGAAAAGAAGGCCAGCGCCTGAGACGCTTGTCGCCCTTCGCCAAGGGCGCGGTCGGGGCACCCGGCCGCCCGCCTTCTTGCAAAGTTCCGCACGGGCTCCACTTAAGCCCGTGAAAGAGAGGTTCACACCATGTCCGGACATCCCGTTCTCCCAGCCGACCCGATCACGCTGCCGCTCCTGCCGCTGCGCGATGTGGTGGTGTTTCCCCACATGGTCATTCCGCTGTTCGTCGGGCGGCCCAAGTCCATCAAGGCGCTCGAAGCCGCCATGGAAAACGGCCGTCAGATCATGCTGGTGGCCCAAAAAGCCGCCGGCAAGGACGAGCCCAAGGCCGACGACATGTTCGACATCGGCTGCGTCTCGAGCATCCTGCAGATGTTGAAGCTGCCCGACGGCACGGTGAAGGTGCTCGTTGAAGGCATGCAGCGCGCCACCACCGTGCGCATCGACGACAACGGCGAGCATTTCGTGGCCGAGGTGACGCCCATCGTGCCCGAGCAGGGGCCGAGCCCCGAGGTGGAGGCCCTGCGCCGCGCCGTGACCCAGCAGTTCGACCAGTACGTCAAGCTCAACAAGAAAATCCCGCCGGAAATCCTCACCTCCATCGCGGGCATCGACGATGCCGGTCGCCTGGCCGACACCATCGCCGCCCATCTGCCGCTCAAGCTCGAGCACAAGCAGCAGATCCTCGACCTTTCTTCGGTCAATGCGCGGCTTGAAAAACTGCTCGAACAGCTCGAGCACGAAGTCGACATCCTGCAGGTCGAGAAACGCATTCGCGGGCGCGTGAAGCGCCAGATGGAAAAAAGCCAGCGCGAGTACTACCTCAACGAGCAGGTCAAGGCGATCCAAAAGGAGCTTGGCGAAGGCGAGGAGGGCGCGGACCTCGAAGAGCTCGAAAAGAAGATCGTCGCCGCCAAGATGCCCAAGGAAGCGCGCAAGAAGGCCGATGGCGAGCTGAAGAAGTTAAAGCTCATGTCGCCCATGTCGGCCGAGGCCACGGTGGTGCGCAACTACATCGACACCCTCATCAACCTGCCCTGGAGCAAGCGCACCAAGATCAAGCACGACTTGGTCAACGCCGAGGACGTGCTCAACGAAGACCACTACGGCCTCGACAAGGTCAAGGACCGCATCCTCGAGTACCTTGCGGTGCAGGCGCGCGTCGACAAGGTCAAGGCGCCCATTCTTTGCCTGGTGGGGCCTCCCGGCGTGGGCAAGACCTCGCTCGGCCAGAGCGTGGCGCGCGCCACCGGGCGCAAGTTCGTGCGCATGGCCCTGGGCGGCGTGCGCGACGAAGCCGAGATCCGCGGCCACCGCCGCACCTACATCGGCTCGATGCCGGGCAAGGTGCTGCAAAGCCTGGCCAAGGTCGGCACGCGGAACCCTTTGTTCCTGCTCGACGAGATCGACAAGCTCGGCATGGACTTCCGCGGCGACCCGTCGTCAGCGCTGCTTGAAGTGCTCGACCCCGAGCAGAACCACACCTTCGGCGACCACTACATCGAGGTCGACTTCGACTTGTCCGACGTGATGTTCATCGCCACGTCGAACTCGATGAACATTCCCCCGGCGCTGCTCGACCGCATGGAGGTCATT
>JANONH010000201.1:0-1697 GCA_031420735.1 Methylibium sp. | reverse complement strand
CGCCGGCTGATGTGCAGGCCGCCTTACCAGCGCTGACGCGGCGCCGCTCTGGCGCTGGACCGCGCAGTGCGGCGACTCGAGTCGCGGGGTCCGTTTGAAATAAACACGCGCAGGCGCGGGGCGCGCGGCGCCGCGGGCGATCCCCCGAGCCGGTGGCCCTGCGGCACTCGGGAACGTGCAATGCTACGGTCGCCCTGTCCCAGCATCGCCGCCTCCCTCGCATGCCGTCCTTCGTTCGCCGCCGACTCCTGCAGGCCGTCGGCGTGGCGCCCCTGACGGCGCTGCTGGGAGGATGTGCCGCTCCGCTGCCGCGCAACCTGATCGCCACGAGCTCGCCGGCCGCCCAGAAGCGCCTGCGCGAAAGCATGCAAGCCCACGGCCTGGCCGGCTTCAAGGCGCTGCGCGACATCAACGTGAGCTACAGCGGGCAGTGGCGCCCGCTGGTCGCTCGCTTGCAGCCGGCCCTGGTGGATGCCGGTTTTCGCGGCAGCTCGCAAGAGCGCCTGCTGCTCGGCGACGGCCTCGTCGCGCAGGCGCACAGCGGCCCGAGCGGTCGCAAGCAGGTGCTGCGCGGCAAGCTCGCCGCGCCCGGGCGGCCCGACCGCGAGCAGGGCGACGTGCAGGTGTGGTTCAACGACCGGGAGTCGCTCGATGCCGATGCGCGTGCCGCCGCTGCGTTGGTGGCCGATGCCTACCTGCTGTTCCTGCTCGGCCCGCTGGCGTTGGCCGGGCGCGATGTCGTGCTCGAATTCGGCGACGACGCCAGCGTCGAAGGCCGCGCATGCCGCACGCTGCAAGTGCAACTGCGCCCGGGCCTGGGCTTCTCGCGCTTGGACCAGATCGCGCTCTACGTCGACCGCGAAGACGCCCTCGTGCGCCACGTGCGGCTGAGCCTCAACGGGCTGGCCTCGACACAGGGCGCGGTGGCCGAGGTCGACACGCTCGATCACATCAGGCGCCACGGCGTCGCCTGGCCCACGCGCTTTGCCGAGCGCCTGCTGCGCCCGATTCCCCTGCTGCCGGTGCACGACTGGCGGCTTACCGGCCTGGACGTGAACCGCGGCTGGGGCGTGCTCGACATCGCCAGCCCGAGCTTTGGCGGCAGCGCAGCGCGCGCAGCGGCGACCCTGGGCGGCGGCAGCAGCGCGCGTGGCTGAAACCCGGCGCGCCACGCCCACCCCTTCTTGATTTCACGAGGCCCGGGATGGAGAGCAGCCCGACCCCCGCGAGCAGCCGCGGCCCGCAGCGCTGGCTCGTCTTGTTGATCGTTGCGGGCAACCTCAGCAAGGGCACTGGCGGTTGAACGACCTTTTGCCCGGCCACGCCGATTCACGGTCATTCATGCGGAGCTCTGGACGAAGCATCGCAACTTCCGCGCAAAATACAAAACGAGCGGCCTGACGCCGCCACATCTACAACGACCCGATGTCTGGCGGATGCAGACCGACTTCGCGAAGAAGGTTGAGAGTGAGTTCGACAAGATGATCGAGGCAGTGGCGAGCTTGGCCGCCTACAAGGAGACTGGAGCATGAAAGCCGACCTCGTCCGCAGCTTGACCGAAACATTCGAGGGCCATGCCCAGCAAACTGATGGTGGCGTCGAGTACTGGCTGGCGCGCGACCTGCAACACCTGCTGGGCTATACCAAATGGGACAACTTTCTCAACGTCGTGTCGAAGGCCAAAACAGCATGTGAGG
>JANONH010000200.1:0-1997 GCA_031420735.1 Methylibium sp. | reverse complement strand
GCGAGGTAGGCCGCACCGAGCGCCGTGGTCTCGATGACTTTGGGCCTCACCACCGGGATGCCGAGCAGGTCGGCCTGGAACTGCATCAGCAGGTCGTTGACCGAGGCGCCACCGTCCACGCGCAGCTCGCTCACCGCGGCGCCGCCCGCGGCCTGGGCGTCTTTGCTCATGGCCTGCAGCAGCGCGGCGCTCTGAAAGGCGATGCTCTCGAGCGCCGCGCGTGCAATGTGCGCCAGCGTCGTGCCGCGCGTGAGGCCAACGATCGCGCCGGTGGCGTCGGCACGCCAATAGGGCGCGCCCAGGCCGGTGAAGGCGGGCACGAACACCACGCCACCGGCGTCGGGCACGCTCTGGGCGAGCGCCTCCACCTGGTGGCTGCCGTCGATGGCGCGCAGTCCGTCGCGCAGCCACTGCACGACGGCGCCGCCGACGAACACGCCGCCTTCGAGCGCGAACTCGGGGTTTGCGGTGGGCTGCGCGGCGCGGGTCGCGATCAGGCCGTTGGCCGAGCTCTGGAAGTGAGCGCCGGTGTGCATCAGCATGAAGCAGCCGGTGCCGTAGGTGTTTTTTGCCAGACCCGGCGTGAAACAGGCCTGGCCGAAGAGGGCGCTTTGCTGGTCGCCGGCAATGCCGCCCACGAGCACCGGCGCGCCCAGCAGGCCCGCCTCGGTGGTGCCGAATTCAGAGGCCGAGGGCCGCACCTCGGGCAGCAATTCGCGCGGTATGTCGAGCAACTCGAGCAGCTCGTCGTCCCACTGGTTGGTGCGCACGTTGAAAAGCATGGTGCGCGCGGCATTGCTCACGTCGGTGGCGTGCACGCGCCCGCCGGTGAGCTGCCACAAGAGCCAGCTGTCGACGGTGCCAAAGGCGAGCTCGCCGCGCCGCGCCGCCGCGCGCGCGCCGCTCACATGGTCGAGCAGCCAGGCCAGCTTGGTGGCGCTGAAATAAGCGTCGATCACGAGGCCGGTTTTCTGCTGCACCAGCGGCTCCAAGCCGCGCTCGCGCAGGGCTGCACACGCAGGCTCGGCGCGGCGGTCCTGCCACACGATGGCGTTGTGCAGCGGCTCGCCGGTGGCGCGCCGCCACAGCAGCGTGGTCTCGCGCTGGTTGGCGATGCCCAGCGCCGAGAGTTCGCCCGCGCCGATGCCGGCTTTTGCCAGCGCCTCGCGCGCGGTGGCGAGCTGGCTGTGCCAAATCTCTAGCGGGTTATGTTCCACCCAGCCTGGCTGCGGGTAGATCTGGCGCAGCTCGCGCTGCGCCATCGAGACGATGCGGGCGCGCGCGTCGAACACGATGCTGCGCGAGCTGGAGGTACCCTGGTCGAGCGCGAGAAGGTAGCTCATGCGGGCTTTCTGGCAAGGGGCATGCGAGGCAGCGCGGGTGGCCGGCCGTGGGCGGGCGACGATGGCGCGCGCCATGCTGACTTCGCCGACGATGCGGTCGCGCGTGCGCACCATGCCGTCGGCCACGATGACTCGCAGTCTGGGTGGTCGCAGACGATCGCCGCCACGTTGAGCTTGTTTGTGATCACTCGCAGGCCGAATTTATGGATCGACGCGCGGCGCACCGTCTGCAGCGCCGCGTCGAACGGTTTGGCCAGGGCTTCAACAAAGAGCGCCCCTCGCGTGCAATTCTTGAAGCAGCAAGGTTTGGCGGGGTTGGAGGTCATGCGGGCTGCGAAGCTTGGCGCTGGTGCCAGAAGCTTAAAACGACCGTGGTTAACAACAGCGGGTATTGTCGGATGCAAGCGCGCCGGTAAGCGCTTAAAAACGACGCCTTTGCGAGCGGCGCCGGCCGCCGCTTGCCGGCATTTGAGCAGGAGATTTTTTATTGCAAACGCCTCCTCTCAGGCTTCGGCCCGCCGCCAAGGCGCCGGGCGAACCGGCGAGCGACCATTGCGACGTGCTGGTGGTCGGCGGCGGCATCAACGGCGCGGGCATCGCGCGCGACTTGGCCGGGCGCGGCTGGCGCGTGGTGCTGTGCGAGCGCGACGACCT
>JANONH010000199.1:0-1627 GCA_031420735.1 Methylibium sp. | reverse complement strand
GATCTGGATGGTGCCGGTGGTCGGCTTCTCGAAGCCGGCCAACAGGCGGATCAAGGTGCTCTTGCCGCAGCCCGAAGGGCCGATCATCACGGTGAGCTTGTTGCGCTCGATGCGAAACGAGCAGTCCTTCACCACGGTCTTGGTGAACAGCCCCGCGCCGTAGGACTTGCTGATGTTGTCGACCGCGATCTCGCCGGCGGTGAGTGGCGCCTTGCGTTGCGGTGTCGCGGCGGGCGCCGCGGCGGGCGCTGCGTGGAGGATGTCGGTGCTGCTCATGGCTTGTGATCCCTTGTGTTCCCTTGCAATACCTTGGTTCACGCTGGCGTCACCGGCGCTGCAGCCACGGCGTTGCCAGGCCGCCGGCCGCGCGCAGGACCTCGCTGCAGGCATAGCCCGCGATGCCGATGCTGATCATGCCGACGACGATCTGCTCGTAGGAGCCACCGACGTAGGAGTTCCAGATGAAGAAACCCAGGCCGCCGCCCGAGCCGCTGCCGCCGCCGCCCGAAATCATCTCGGCGGCGACGACCACGTTCCAGGTGATGCCCATGCCGACCGAGGAGCCCACCACGATCGAGGGCAGCGTCGCGGGCAGCACGATGCGCCGAAAGATGTCCCACTGCGAGGCGCCCATGGCCTGCGCCGCCTGGAAGAAGCGGCTGTCGATCGACTTGGCGCCGCCCACGACGTTGATCACGACGGTGAAGAACGCGCCGAGAAAAGTAACGAAGGTGATCGACAACTCCTGCGTCGGCCAGAAGATGATCGAGATCGGCACCCAGGCCAGCGGCGGGATCGGCCGCAGCAACTCGAACGAGGGAAAGGACAGGCCGTTGAAGGTCTTGCTCACCGCCATCAGGAGGCCAAGCGGTATGCCCACCACCATCGCAGCGACAAAGCCCGCCAGCACGCGCAGCAGGCTCAAATACCAGCTCTGCCAGTAGCCCGGGTCGTCGAGCAGCCCGCCCCACACCAGCAGCACGGCGCTCGGCGGCGGGATCTTGCCCACCCACGGCAGGCTCACGCCCAGCCATTGCTTGGAGCGCGAGCCCAGCTCCCACAGCAACACGAAGACGACGAGCGAGACGATCGCGCGGCGGCCGGCGGGGCTGAAGACCTTATTACGAAAGCGCTCGATGCGGCTTGTCGTCATGTCAGCCCTCCTTTTCGCCGGCGGCGAAGGACTTCCTCGCCTCTTCGTGGACCACCGCGCTGGTTTCTTCCATCAGCTCGCGAAAGCGCGGGCTGGTGAGCACGCTGTAGTCGCGCGGGTGGGGTATGTCGACCTCGAGAATCTTTTTCGGCCGGCACGGCCGCGTGGTCATGATGACCAAGCGGTGCCCGAGGAAAATGGCTTCCTCGAGGTCGTGGGTGATGAAGAAGATGGTGACTTTGTTCTTGTAGTAAATCTCGAGCAGGGCCTCGTGCATGACCGACTTGGTGAGCGAGTCGAGCGCGCGGTAGGGCTCGTCGAACAGCAGCACCTTGGGGTTGTTCATGAGCGCGCGCACGATCTCCACGCGCCGGCGCAGGCCGGAGGACACCTCGCCGGGGACGTTGTTCTCGGCGCCGCCGAGGCCCGCATCGGCCATCATGCTGCGCGCCTTGTCGTAGATTTCTTTCTTGC
>JANONH010000198.1:0-2139 GCA_031420735.1 Methylibium sp. | reverse complement strand
CGCCTGGCCCACGCCGGAGACGGCGAAGAACACCGTCACCAGCAGGCCCAGCTCCGAGTAGCTCAGATTGAACTCGCGGCTCAGCACCGGGAACAGCGGCGGCAAGAGCAGGTGGAAGAAATGCGAGCTGCCGTGCGCCAGCCCGACCAGGCCGATGGTGAGCGCGTCGGCGCGCCGGGCTGCCGCGTCGTGCGAAGCCGCAGTGGTGCCGAGGCGCCCGGTGTGCGAGGGCGATGGCGCCGCGGAAGACTCTGACATGCGCCGATCATAGGCAAGCGACGCGGCGCGTCGCAGTGCATGGGGGCAATGCGCCTGCACGGGCCCGCAGCACGACGCCGGCAGAAGCGGGCGGCTCGAGGCCCTTGCCACTTCGTGCGCAGGGTGGGCGCGCGGGGCCGCACGCGCGCGCCTCGCCCGGCCACAATTGCGGCTCGATGTCGAGCCCGCCATGAGCCCACAGATCCTCTACGACTTTACCAAGCAAGACGCCAGAGGCGCCCGGACCCTGGCGCAGGCCACCGCGCGGGCACCCGCGCCGCTGACGGCGGGCGCCCGCGCGCAACTCAAGGCGCGCGCCAAGGCGCTGCTGAGCGAGCGCAACGCCGTGCTCGTGGCGCACTACTACGTTGACGGCGACTTGCAAGACCTGGCGCTCGAGACCGGCGGCTGCGTGTCCGACTCCCTCGAGATGGCGCGCTTTGGCCGCGATCACTCTGCGCGCACGCTGGTGGTGGCGGGCGTGCGCTTCATGGGCGAGAGCGCAAAGATCCTTTCGCCCGAGAAAACCGTGCTGATGCCCGACCTCGAGGCGACCTGCTCGCTCGACCTCGGCTGCCCGCCGGGCGAATTTGCGGCCTTCTGCGACGCCCACCCGGACCGCACCGTGGTGGTCTATGCCAACACCAGCGCAGCGGTCAAGGCCCGCGCCGACTGGATGGTGACCAGCTCGTGCGCGGTGGCCATCGTGGAGCACCTGCATGCGCGCGGCGAGAAAATTCTCTGGGCGCCCGACCGGCACCTCGGCCGCTACATCCAGGAAAAGAGCGGCGCGGACATGCTGCTCTGGCAGGGTGACTGCATCGTGCACGACGAGTTCAAGGGGCTGGAGCTCGAGCTGATGAAGCGCGACCACCCGGGCGCGCTGGTGCTGGTGCACCCCGAGTCGCCGCAGAGCGTGGTGGCCCTGGCCGACGTGGTGGGCTCGACCTCGCAACTGCTCGCCGCTGTCGTCAACGGCCGCCAACAGACCTATATCGTCGCCACCGACAACGGCATCCTGCACCGCATGCGCCAACTCGCGCCGGGCAAGACCCTGCTTGAAGCGCCGACCGCCGGCCAGAGCGCCACCTGCAAGAGCTGCGCGCATTGCCCCTGGATGGCCATGAACGGCCTGCAGGGCCTGGTCGATTGCCTCGAACGCGCAGGCACCGCCAGCGCCGACCGGCGCCACGAGATCACGGTGCCCGAGCCGGTGCGCTCACAGGCGCTCGGCTGTATCGAGCGCATGCTCGAGTTCGTCAAGGCGAACCCGGCCTCGATCGCGACGCCGGCCTCGGGTATGACGCCCAACATCGGCGCGGCGTGAGCGGCGCGCCCTCGATGGCCGGCGCACCCGGCGAGACCCCTGCGCCGCCCGGCTTCGAGCGCAACGAAACGCTCGACGAAGCCCGCGCGCGCAACGTGCGCGACGCGCTCTTCGAAGACATCGGCCGCGCCGACTGGACAGCCCGGCTGGTGCCCGAGGGCCGCCGCGTGCAGGCCCGCGTCACGGTGCGCGAAGACGCCGTGCTCTGCGGGCGCGACTGGTTCGACGCCTGCCTGGGCGCACTCGACCCGCAAGCGGCCGTGCGCTGGCATTACGCCGAGGGCGCCTCGATGGCGGCCGACACGGCGGTGTGCGACATCGAAGCAGAGGCCCGCGCGCTGCTGTCGGCCGAACGCCCGGCGCTCAACTTCCTGCAGTTGCTCTCGGCCACCGCCACGCTCACGCGCCGCCATGTCGAGGCCATCGCCGGCGCTTCGCCCAAGCCGCGCGGCTGCGCCATCCTCGACACCCGCAAGACCCTGCCGGGCCTGCGCCAGGCGCAGAAGTACGCGGTGCGCACCGGTGGCGGCCAGAACCAGCGGCTGGCCCTCTGG
>JANONH010000197.1:0-2543 GCA_031420735.1 Methylibium sp. | reverse complement strand
GCCGCAGTTGCCCAGCGGCTACTTCGGCATGTTTCCGCTGGCCTATGTGCCGTGGCTGTGGTTTCGGGTGATGGACCCGCGGCTGCTGGCCCTGCCGCACGTGCAAGGCGATCTGCAGCGCGTGAACATCGACCCGCGGCGACGGGCGGCGATCGAGGCGCGCTACGGCCAACCGATCGGCGTTGCTGCGGCAAGGCCGGCTCGGAGCCCGTGAACAAGTCGTGAGCAGGCGCGCGAGGCCCGGGACCGGATGCAGATGCCCTTGGACTTGCGCCGGGGTGCGCGGCGGGTCGTTGCGCAGGTGCCGGCTTCACGGTTCCAGCCGATTCGTCGCACCGCTCGTAAGCGCTGCAACTGCTCTGCGCCACCATTTGCCAAGCCAGTGGGACCAGAAGTCCTTCAGAAGCTGAGCGCGAAGCCGTAAGGGCAGCCGTGCGCGCGCGATCTCGCACGCCGCACCGAGGGTCACGCCAAGGGTCCTGGCAGCGCTTCGGCGCCATGACAGCGACAGACCCTGCTGGCGCCAAACCTTGCGCACCAGGGGCTCGGGCACTCGCACGAAGCGGCCCAGCAAGCTCAAGTGAAGCAGCCACAGCCAGTCGGCGTTGAGTTCGCCCGCAAGGTGCCTGCGCAAGCCGCCGACGCTTTGCGCCGCGGTGCGCCTGAACAAGCCGCGGTTCGGAATCCACCAGTGGCCTTGCATGGAGGTCAGCACACGCAGCCGCTCGCGCACGCCATCGACACCGTCGAGTTCGGCGTAGTGCCACTGCGTCACCAGGTCGAGGGCATCGCTGCGCAGGTCGATGGTGATGTCGGTGAAGGCGAGCACCGCGTCGGGCGCAGCCTCGAGCGCCTCGACGAGCCGCTCGACGTAGCTTGGCTCCAACGGGTCGTCATGGAACGCGAAGAACAGGTACTCGCCATCGGCCTGCCGCAGCAACCAGTTGACGTTGCCCAGCCAGCCCCGGTTCACCGCCTGCCGGTGTAACTGAAATTGCGGGCGGCCGCGAGCGAACTCTTTGCAAATCTCCCAAGTGGCGTCGCTCGAGGCGTCGTCCGAAATCAGCACCTTCAGGTTGGGATAGGTCTGCGCGTCCAGTGAGCGCAGCACGGGCTCGATGAACGCAGCAGCATTCCAGGACGGCAGGCAGGCGACGACGCGCGGACTCGAGCACGGCATGTCGTCCATCGCCCTCACGCCCTGGCCAGCACGCGCTCGGCCGCAAGCCGGCCGAACAAGGGCGCGGTCGTCAACTTTCCCGGGTCGACCGAGTGATAGCCGTCGCACGAGGTGACGCCAACACGGGTGCGGTCGTGCAGACCGCTCTTGGGGTCGTTCACATCGGTCGTGCCGTAGCTGACGATGACTCCGGCGTCGACGAGCAGCGGCTCACTGCGCCCTGCGCCGGGGTACCAGGCGTCGATGGCCGACAACACGTCCTGTGCCATGGAGGCGGACAGGTCGCTGCAAAGGTCGCCGCGGCAAGCGGCATCCCACTCGGGCGGCGGCGCGAGATCGTGGGTCCAGCCCCGCAGGCCCAGCGGGTACCACGAGAAGTAGGCCGTGCCATCGTCGCGCACGACCACGTCGCCATAGGGTCCGAGCACCATCGTGATCGACGGACCGTGGCGCAACGCTTGGGGCAGGCGCGCGATGACGCGGTACTTGAGGCGATGCAGCCACCCTGCCGCAGGCTCCAGACCGGCGCAGCGGTCGATGCGCAAGCGGTCCTCCCAAAGGCAGTTCACGACCTGGCGCGCCTCGAGGCGCCATGCGCCGGCCGCTCCGTCGCCCTCGACCCGGTACCCGGTGTGCGACGGCACCACCGACTGCACATGGTGGCCGGGGCGAAAGTCAATCAGCGGATGGGCCAGGATCGCGGCACGGATCAAGGCCGCGAGGTGCGCGGTGTCGACGGCGAGTTCAGCGGTTCGGAACACTGCGGCAAAGCGGTCGATCATCAGGTGCTGGCGCAGGGTCGCGGGGTCCACTCGCGCACACAGGTGTTGCGGGGTCGTGCCGAGATAGTCGGACTCCGGCCGCTGTGCGCGCGCCTCGTCGTACAGCCGCTGCACGCTGGCGTAATGAGCTTCGAGCCGGTCCGGCTGCAACAGCGAGTCTTTTGCCACGACGTAATGAAAAGGCGTCGATGGACGAAGCGCATTTGCCGCGGGGCCGAGCCAGCGCCGCAACAGGCTGGAGAACTGCAAGGCGCCCTCCATCTGCAGCCGGGCCGTGGCGAGCGACGCATCGTTGGCGTAGATGAGGCCAAGGTGGATCTTGCCTTCGTTGCGCAAACTGGCGCGTCCGAAGGCCACGGAGTCGCGCTCGAGCAAGATCACGGGAACGCCGCGGCTGGCGAGTTCCAGCGCCACGCTGGCGCCGGCAAGACCCGCCCCGAGCACGGTTACGGGCGCGACCTCATTGCTGTTTCCCAATTCAGAGGTGGCCCCGCTTGTCTGCACTCCGGTATGGACTTTCTTGGTGGGCGGTGCAGGGTTCGAACCTGCGACCCCTGCCGTGTGAAGGCAAGGAATGGGGA
>JANONH010000196.1:0-2484 GCA_031420735.1 Methylibium sp. | reverse complement strand
CGCCCACCACGGCCTCGAGCCCGCCGAAGTGCCGCGCCAGCTCCTTGGCCGTGCTTTCGCCGACGTGGCGAATCCCCAGCGCGTAAAGAAACCGCGCCAGTGTCGTGTGGCGGCTCTTCTCGAGGCTGGCCACGAGGTTTTGCGCGCTTTTCTCGCCCATGCGCTCGAGCGGCGCCAGCTCTGCGACACCGAGCCGGTAGAGGTCGGGCAGCGCGCGCACCGCGCCGAGGTCCACGAGTTGATCGACCAGCTTGTCGCCCAGGCCCTCGATGTCCATGGCGCGGCGGCTGGCAAAGTGCAGCATTGCCTCCTTGCGCTGCGCCGGGCAGGAAATGCCGCCCGAGCAGCGCCAGTCCACTTCGCCCGGCTCGCGCGCGATGGCACTGCCGCAAACTGGGCACTTTCCGCCGAGTCGACCGTAAAGGTCAAAGCGCTCGGGTTCGGGCTTGGGGCGGCGTTCCACCACCACGCCCACCACTTCCGGAATCACGTCGCCGGCGCGCCGCACGATCACCGTGTCGCCGACGCGAACGTCCTTGCGCCTGGTTTCGTCTTCGTTGTGCAAGGTGACGTTGGCGACCGTCGTGCCGCCCACGAACACCGGCACGAGTTTGGCCACCGGGGTGAGCTTGCCGGTGCGCCCGACCTGGATGTCGATGTCGCGCACCTGCGTCATCTGCTCCTGCGCCGGGTATTTGTGCGCCAGGGCCCAGCGCGGTTCGCGCGATTTGTAGCCCAGGCGTAGCTGCAAGTCGCGACGGTCCACCTTGTAGACCACGCCGTCGATGTCAAAGGGCAGGTGCGCGCGCGCTTCTGCAATGCGGCGGTGAAACGCCAGCAAGCCGCAGGCGCCCTGCACCGCGGCTCGCTCGTCGTTCACCGGCATGCCGCAGCGGGCCAGCGCGTCGAGCGTTGCGCTGTGCGTTTCGGGCGGCACCCAGCCTTGCACTTCGCCCAGGCCATAGGCAAAGAAACTCAAGGGCCGTGCGGCCGCGACACGGGCGTCGAGCTGCCGCACGATGCCGGCCGCCGCATTGCGCGGGTTGACGAAGATCTTCTCGCCGCGCGCACGCTGCTGCTCGTTCATTCGCTCGAAATCGTCGCGGCGCATAAAGACCTCGCCGCGCACCTCGAGCACCTCGGGCGCGCCTTCGGCAGGCGCCCAGCGCAGCCGGTGAGGTATGGCGCGAATCGTGCGCACGGTGTGGGTCACGTCTTCGCCGGTTTCGCCGTCGCCTCGCGTCGCCGCCCGTACGAGCCGGCCGCGCTCGTAGCGCAGGCTCATGGCCAGGCCATCGAACTTCAGCTCGGCGGCATAGGCCACGGGCGCATCGCACTCGCCCAGCTCGAGCAGTTTGCGAATGCGGGCGTCGAAGCGGCGCGCCGCGGCCTCGGTGGTCTCGCGGTCGGCGTCGATCGACAGCATCGGCTGCGCATGACGCACTGGCGCGAGGCCCTCGAGCACCCTGCCCTGCACGCGCTCGGTGGGCGAGTCGGGCGTGCGCAGCTCGGGGTGGGCGTGTTCGATCGCTTGCAGTTCCTGGAACAGGCGGTCGTAATCGGCGTCTGAAATCTGCGGCGCGTCTTGCTCGTAATAGAGCTGCGCGTAAAAACGCAGCGCTTCGCGCAGTTCGGCGGCGCGCGCTGCGGGGTCAGCGTGTTCGTGGTCGGGCATGCGGTCGAGTTTATGGGCGCCTCGCGGCGCCTCGCGGCCCGGTGCCTGCCTAGGGTGTTCTCACGGCTGGCACGCTAACTGAACAAGCGCCGAGCAGCGGGCGAGCCGGCCGCGAGGTCGCGCTCTGCGAGCGCTGCGTACAGGCGTTCGAGCTCATGTCCGATCGCCGCAAACGCGCTGGGCTGCAGGGGCTGGCCACTATCGTCGTAGAGCGCGGCGTCCAGCGTTTGCGCCAAGGCTTCGCCGGCGCTGCACCAGCGCTCGAAGGGCGCTTCGCTGCCGGCCGTTTGGGGCACGTCGAAGGCCAGCGTGATCTCGCGCAAGGCGGACTGAGCCGGGTCCTCGGCAAGCGCCGCCTGGGCGTCGAACTGCAAAGTCAGTACCGGCGGCGCGCCCTCTTCCTCGCCCGA
This sequence comes from Methylibium sp., assembly GCA_031420735.1. Taxonomy (GTDB): domain Bacteria; phylum Pseudomonadota; class Gammaproteobacteria; order Burkholderiales; family Burkholderiaceae_C; genus Methylibium. The sequence goes on along the minus strand of JANONH010000196.1, from coordinate 399 downwards.
AGGCAGCGCCAGCCGCCCAGGCATCGAGCCAGCCACGAAGCCGAGCTTGGCCGCGTGTTGCTGCACGTAGCCGGGCGACCATGCGGCGCTGCGCGACACCAGGCGCAGCGCGAGCTGGGCGTCGTGCTGCCCGGCGAACGCGTCGAGCTCGCGGGCGCGCGCCACCACGCTGCGCATGTCGGGGAAGTCGGGCAGGCCGCCGAGCGCGTCGGCGAAAGCCTGCACCTTCTGCACGAACTCGGAGTACTCGATCTCATTGAGCGCGCCGCTGCGGTTGGCCATCAGCAGCCCGGCCTGGAGCTCGCCATAGCGCTGCCCGGCCACGGGGGTCTCCCATTCGCCGCTTTCGGCATTGAGCCCCTCGACCAGAAACGGCTTGCTGCCGGCACGCCGGGTCGG
>JANONH010000195.1:0-1923 GCA_031420735.1 Methylibium sp. | reverse complement strand
TGTGGATCAATCTGGTGGCTGCAGTGGCGCTGGCGCTGCCGCTGGCGTTCGAGGCGAAAGAGCCCAATATCATGAGCCGCCCGCCACGCGACCCGGGCGCGCCGGTGCTGAGCGGATTTATCGTCACGCGCACCTTCGTGGTGGCGATTCTGATGACCACCGGGGCGATCGGGCTCTTTCTCTACGAGTTCGAGGTGGCGGGGGCTGGCGGGCCCGAAGCGCTGGCCAAGGCGCAAACGATGGCCGTCACCACGGTGATCATGTTCCAGATTTTCTACCTGCTCAACTGCCGCTCGCTTCGCGATTCGGTCCGCAAGATAGGGGTGTTCAGCAACAACACGGTGTTTGCCGGCATCGCGGCGATCATAGCGCTGCAGGCTATCTTTATATAAGCCCCGTTCATTCACGCGATTTTCGATTCCGCTCCGCTTGCCCCCGCCGACGTGCTCGCGAGCATCCTCGTGGGCGCTGTCATTCTGCCGGTGGTTGGTTTGGAGAAGTGGTGGCGCAAACGGCGCACGGTCGCTGGAAATTCGTGACAATCATGGGCAAATAAACCAGCAATGAACCGGTGGAACGGTTGCGCCGTTTAATTGAGGACGAGAAGGTATTTGCAAACTCGGCCCGCACGTCCGCGGCGGCGGCGACATGGCCACCATGCAAGTGCCGCAATCATTGGCCGGTGAACTTCGGCGGGCGCTTTTCCAGGAAGGCCGTGACCGCCTCGCGATGGTCCTGCGACGTCTGGGCCAGGGCCTGCATCTGCGCGGCCAGTTCGAGCATGGGCAGTTGCGCCATCTCGCGGCCCTGCTGCAACAGGCGCTTGGCCATGCGCAAGGCATGCGGTGGATTGACGGCAATGCGCTCGGCGAGCGCCTGCGCAGCCGCCATCAACTGCGCATCGGGCACCACGCGCGACACCAAGCCGCAGGCCAGGGCGGCCGGTGCGTCGAGCGGGTCGCCGGTGAAGGTCATCTCGCAGGCCTTGGAGAAGCCCACCACGCGCGGCAGCAGCCAGGCGCCGCCGTCGCCCGGAATGATGCCGACCTTGACGAAGCTCTCGGCAAAGCGCGCGCTCTCGCCGGCGATGCGGATGTCGCACATGCAGGCGAGATCGCAGCCCGCCCCGATGGCCGGGCCGTTGACGGCGGCGATGATCGGCACGTCGAGCGCCGCAAAGGCGCGCGTGATGCGCTGGATGCCGCGCGTGTAGTAGGTGGGCGTGTCGAGTGGCGCCGCGGCTCGCGCACCGAGTTCGGCGGCCATGGCGCGCAAGTCGCCGCCCGAAGAAAACGCCGAACCGGCACCGGTGAGGATGGCCACGCGTGCTTCGCGCGTGGCCGACAGCCGCTCGAGCGCGCCAACCAGCGCGTCCACCATCTCGATCTCGGAGATCGGATTGCGACGTTCGGGCTGGTTGAGCGTGAGGGTGACCACGCCACCGTCTCGAGTGAACAGCACTGACTGCGTCATGACTATGTTTCCTTATCGCAAACCGAGGCCGCGGGCGATGATGCCGCGCAGGATTTCGCGCGTGCCGCCGCGCAGCGAGAACGACGGCGCATGCATCGTGAGGTAGGACAGCACGGCCGCATAGGTGTCGCCGCCGTCTTCGGGGGCGACGATCAGGCGGGCAATCTCTGGAATTTCTTGCTCGAGCAGGGCCCCCAGGTCCTTGACCATCGCCGACTGCAGAGCCGGGTCGGCTCCGCCGGCCAGCAGCCCGGCCACCGACAGCGAGAGTTGGCGCAGGCTGGCGATGTGAGCCGCCAGCCGGCCCACGGCGATGGCCGCGCGCTCCGATGGGTCGCGGCCGATCACACGCACCAATTCGACCAGCAGCGCAAACGACGAGAGAAAGCGCTCCGGTCCGCTGCGCTCGAAGGCCAACTCGCTCATCACCTGCGACCAGCCCTCGCCTTC
>JANONH010000194.1:0-9482 GCA_031420735.1 Methylibium sp. | reverse complement strand
GGGAAGCGCTCGGCTGCGGCGTAGGCGTTCGGGTTGAGCGCCTGTGCGGTGCGCATGTCGCTGCCGGGTGCGCGGCCCACGCCGAGGTCGATGCGCCCCGGCGCCAGCGCTTCGAGCACGCGGAACTGCTCGGCCACCTTGAGCGCGGCGTAGTGCGGCAGCATCACGCCGGCGCTGCCGATGCGGATGTGGCGGGTGCGGGCCGCCACTGCGGCCATGAGCACTTCGGGGGCGGTCCCCACGATGGTGGCCAGGCCATGGTGCTCGCTCAGCCAGAAGCGGTGGTAGCCGAGCGCTTCGCAGTGGCTGGCGAGATCGAGCGTGTCGCGGATGGCGGCGTCTTCGCCGTGCCCGGCGAGCGCGATCGATTGGTCGAGAACGGAGAGTCGGATCACCGCCCGATTCTGTGCGATCGCGCTGACCACCTCGGCCCCGGGGCGGGCGCGCACGGCGCTCGCCCCACTCCAATAACCGGTTAAACCGCACCCGGCCGATGAACCGCTACAGTCATTGCGCTTATGTTGTTCGTCGCCCGATCGATCCTCGTTGCCATGGCTGCTGTGCTGATCTCGGCCTGCGCGAGTCGCACTGGCAGCGAGCGCGGGCCGCGCGCCGAGCAGGTGGCGCCGGGTGTCTACATGCTGCAGGGGGCGCCGGGCGAGCCGGACTTGGCCAACCTCGGGCGCATCGGCAACGCCGGCTTCGTCGTCGGCCCGGCCGGCGTGGTGGCGATCGACACCGGCACGTCGCACCAGCATGGGCAGTCGCTGCTGGCGGCCATCCGTGCGGTGACGCAAAAGCCCGTGCTGCTGGCGCTGCTCACGCACACGCGCCAAGAATTTTTGTTCGGTGCCACCGCCTACCGCGAGCAAGGCATCCCGATTGCCATGCACCGCCAGGCCGCCGGTCTGATGCGGGCGCGCTGCGACGTTTGCCTCAAGCGCCTCACGGCGATGTTGGGCGAGCCGGCCATGCGCGGCAGCGCCGTCGTCGCCCCCGACCGATTGTTCGACGACAGCCACACCGTGGGCGAAATCGGCCGGCCGCTGCGCGTGCTGTATTTCGGCCATTCCAGCGGCCCCGGCGACATCGCCGTGTTCGACGAAACCAGCGGCGTGCTGTTCGCCGGCGGCCTGCTTGACGAGCGACGCATCCCCGATGTCCAGGACGCCGATCTCGCCGGCTGGCAGGGTGCGCTGGCCGGCCTGCGCGCCCTGCCGCTGAGCGCTGTGGTGCCCGGCCACGGCCCGCTCGCGCGGCCGGCGGTGGTCGATGCCGTGGCCGCGTACTTGCAGCAGTTGGAGGGCCGTTTGCTAGAGTTGGCTTCGGCCGGTGCCGCCTTGAGCGAGGTGCCCGACGCCACCGTGCTGCCGGCCTACCAAGGCTGGGACCAGTACGACACCATCCACCGCCGCAACGCCTCGATCGTGTTCGTGCGGGTGGAGCGCGAGCAAATGTTGAAACAGCAGTAGGCCAAGTCGGCCCGAGGAGCACAGAGCGATGACAAGCAAGAGGGTGATGGCAAGACGGGCCTGGCTCGGCGCCGCGCTGGCAGCGCTTGCCCCAAAGGCGGCGTTCGCCGCCGTCGGCGGCCTGCCGACCAATGTCGGGCATGCCGACTCCTCGCCCGAGTGGGAACATTTGCGCGGCAAGTTGTTCCAGGACCGCAGGATCGAAGTCGCCGCGACGTCGGCCGCGCCCAAGGTGCAGATCATCGTGCCGCTGCGTGCGGCGTATGGGGCTTCGGTGCCGGTCAAGATCGTCTCCAAGCTCGCGCAGACACCCGAGGCCTATGTGAGGAAGCTCTACCTCATCGTCGACAAGAATCCCTCGCCCATCGCCGCGGTGCTCGACCTCACGCCCGAGATCGGCCAGGCCGACTTCGAGACGCGGCTGCGGGTCGACGAATACAGCCACGTGCGCGTCGTCACCGAACTCTCGAGCGGCGAGTTGCACATGGATTCGCGCTACGTCAAGACCTCGGGCGGCTGCTCGGCGCCGCCCAACCGCGACTCGCTTCACCTCATCGGCAAGACCGTTTTCAAGGTACAGGAGCCGGTGACCATGAACGCGGCCACGCAGGCCGACGTGACCGTGATCCACCCGAACGACACCGGTTTCGAGCTGAACAACCAGACCGTGATGTTCATTGCGCCGCACTTCGTGCGCTCCATCAAGGTGAGCTACGGCGAGACAAAACTGTTCGACGCGGAACTGGACTTTTCGGTCAGCGAGAACCCGACCCTGCGCTTTAACTTCGTGCCGCGTGCCGCGGGTGAGCTGCGCGCGGAAGTCGAAGACTCGAAGGAAGACCGTTTCTTCGGATCGCTGGCGGTGCGGTGAGCCCCACTTCGGCCTGCCGCGCCGCACGCCGCTTGCTGCTGGCCGTTGCCGTGGCAGCGCTGGTGTTGGCGGCGCCTGCGGCGCGAGCGCTCGGGCTGCCCGGCGCCTACGGGGCCATCGTGGTCGAGCCCACCGGGCTGCCAAAGCGCGCCGAGTTCGACCTCACGCCGGCCATCGAGCGCGCGCGCGCCCAAAACAAGCGGCTCTACATCTACCTCGGCGCGAGCGACTGCCGCTACTGCCGCAAGTACGAAGCCTTTCTCGCCGACAACGCCCGGGAACTCGTGCCGCACTTTGCGCGCGACTACGTGGTGGTGGACCTGCGCAGCGTGCTGGCGGTGGCCGGCACTTCACTCTTCATTAAAACGGGCGAGCGCAGCCAGAGCTATGCCGATTTTCAGCGCGGCATCGGCGACGAGCGCGCCCGCATGCTGGTCTACCCCACGGTGTGGCTGCTTGACGCCAGTCTTAAACAACTGCTCCAGATGCCCACCGGGGCGGGTACTTTTCAGACGGTGCCCGAGCAACTGGAAATACTGCAGCTCGTGCAGTAGCCGCGCGGCGGGGCGCGGCATGCGCGCGGCTCGTGGCAGCGCTGGTTCGGCTTCGTGGGGCCGCGGGGCGCCGCCATCCGGCGCGGCGCACAGTGCTTGCACTCAGCGTGAGGCCGCCGGGCGCGCAGCGCTCGCCGCGGATTCGGGCCTGGCGCCGGCCGCCGGGTGCACCGCACTTGCCGCGGGCTTGGGTTTGACGGCGGCCTTTGGCGCAGCGCTGGCGGCTGGCAGCGCCTTGTTAGCCGACGCGGTCGAGCCAGGTGCGCTCGCCGCCGACGGCTTCATTGCAGGCAGTGCTCTCGTCGGCGCTGCAGCGGCGGCGCTTGCCGAGACCCGCCAGATCACATTGCCGACGTCGTCAGCCACGAGCAGGGCGCCTTGGCGGTCGATGGCCACGCCCACTGGCCGCCCGTAGGCATCGCCTTCGGGGCTCAAGAAGCCGCTGAGCACGTCCACCGGTTCGCCCGATGGCTGCTCGCCGGTGAAGGGCACGAACACCACCTTGTAGCCGCTCGGCGGCTTGCGGTTCCAGGAGCCGTGCTGGCCGACGAACATGCCGGTGCCGAACGGGGCGGGCAGGGCATTCGAGCCGCCCGACCAGGCCAGGCCGAGCGAGGCCGTGTGCGGGCCGAGTGCGTAGTCGGGGACGATGGCGGTGGCCACCAGGTCGGGCCGCTGCGGCGTCACCCGCGTGTCCACAGTTTGGCCGTAATAGCTGTAGGGCCAGCCGTAAAAGCCGCCGTCGCGCACGGAGCTCATGTAGTCGGGCACCAGGTCGCTGCCGAGTTCGTCGCGCTCGTTGACGGCCGTCCAGAGGGCGCCGCCGGGGGTCCAGGCCAGACCGTTGGGGTTGCGCAGGCCGGTGGCGAAAAGGCGCTTCTGGCCGCTCTTGAGGTCGATCTCCCAGATGGCCGCGCGGCCTTCTTCGGCCGCCATGCCGGCGTTGGCGACATTGCTGTTGGAGCCGACGGTGGCGTAGAGCTTGCTGCCGTCGGGGCTGGCAATGATGTTCTTGGTCCAGTGGTGGTTGAGTGGGCCGCCGGGCAGGTCGGCAACCCAGGTGCCTTTGGCGGTGATCTGCGTGGTGCCTGGTTTGTAGGGGAAGCGCATCACGCCGTCGGTGTTGGCGACATAGAGGTCGTTGCCGACCAGCGCCATGCCGAAGGGCGAATCGAGCCCCTCGAGCAAAGTGCTGCGCACCTCCGCGACACCGTCGCCGTCGGCGTCGCGCAGCAGGGTAATGCGGTTGGCGCTGGGCACGCCGGCGCCGGCGCGCGCCATCACCTTGTTCATGACCCACACGCGCAAGCCCTTGCGGTCGGGCCGGCGGGGCGCGTTGGATTCGGCCACGAGCACGTCGCCGTTGGGCAGCACGTGCAGCCAGCGCGGGTGATCGAGCTTGTCGGCGAATGCCACCACCTTCGTGCCCGCCGCGGCCACCGGCGCTGCGCCGCCGCTCCAGCCGCGGGCCGGGGCGATCTTGACTGTGGGCAGCAAGCTGGAGGTGGGCGGCGGCAATTGCGGCTGAGTGCCGGTGCCGGCCGCAACAGTGAGTCGGGCCGTGTCGCCGCACGCCGTGAGCATGCCGATCGAGGCGAGCACGGCGCCGAGCGCAGCGCCGGCACGCATGGATCGAATCTTCATCGTTAGGGTTCTTTCAAGGTCGGGGCCGGTGGAAGGCTCAGGTGCCATTGGCAAGACATGCCCACGGGAGCCGCAGATCGCGCGTACCTACCCGGCTGCCCCAATGCGTAGCAAACGCCATGCGCAGCGGCCGGCCGATCAACGCGAATGTTCAACGCAAGTTGGCCAGACACGCCGTCGCGGGCGTTCTGGTCGGGCACTCAGGTGGCCACGCTCGGCGTCGGCAGAAGCAGCGGGCCGATCTGGCGAGCTTGCGACCTGGCCGTTGCAAGCATGCTCAGGCGAGCCCGGGTTGGTGGTGGCTCAGGCATTGTCGGAGCCGTCCGACACGCACAAGCGATCAGCGCCGATAGCGAGCACGCAAGCGGGCATCTAGTCTTCAGCCCATGCATCGTCGATCAACTGCGCTGCTCGCGGCAACACGCAGCGGCTCGCTCGAAGTCCACAGTCACTCAATCAAGGAAATTGCCATGTTCAAGAGAAAAAGCCTCGCCTTCACCGCTGCCGCCAGCGTGCTTGCTTCCATCGGCTTGGCCGCCTGCGACCGCAATGAAACGGCCAGCCGCAATGCCGACACCACGACCGCCCGCGTCGAACAAAGCGTGCAGAACGCCGCCGAGCGCGTGGACCGGGCTGCGGACAGGGCCGCCGACAAAGCTCGCGAAGTCGGCAGCGACATGTCGCAAGCGACCAAGAGCGCCGCGGCCGATGTTGGCGACAAAGTCTCCGACGCCGTGATCACCACCTCAGTCAACGCAGAGCTGGCCAAAGACGCGGCACTTAGCGCCCTGAAGATCAACGTCGACACCAGCAACGGCAAGGTGGTACTGCGCGGTACCGCGCCCGACTCTTCCGCCAAAGGCCGCGCAACGAAGCTCGCGCAGGCCGTCAAGGGCGTAACGAGCGTGGACAACCAACTCACCATCGCAGCGGCGAAGAGCTGACGTACCGACGGCCGGCTGCGCGCTTCACCCCGATACGAGAAAAGGACTGCCCCATGGACATGAGACGGTCTTTTGCCGATGGCGCCTCTGCCATCGCCGTGCAGCCGGGAACCGACGTAACGGGTTGGGGCTCCAACAGTTTGAAGGAGCCCAGAGGCATGAGCATCGATTCGGAGCATCCCGAACGCGACACCGACCCAATTCGTTATGAAATTCGCTTTCAGTCGCTGTTCAAGGAAGGCCGGGCCTTGACGTTCCCGTGTGACGCCCAAGGGCACGTGGACATCGACTCGCTCAGTGAACGCGCCCGTACGAATTACCTGTATGCACGCGCGGTGGTGGGGCTTGAGTACACCACTCCGGAAGTGCGCGTGAGCGCACTTCCCAATTAGGGTGCGCCGTGTGTGAGATCACTCGCTAGTCCGTGGCGGACCGGCATCGGCCGCAGCGTCTGGATGAGGCCTGACGACGCTTGCACAGGTGCCGGTGCGGCGCCACCCTTTGCAGCCGATGCGCCGCTGTTCATCGTGCTCAACGCAGGCTCGGGCAAGGACGATGCGGGCGAGACGCGCGAGACGATTAGGGCGGTGCTCGGTGAAGCCCGGCGGCGTTACCGTTTGTTCGTGTGCGAGCCGCGGGCCGGCCTGTCTGACGTCGCGCGCCAGGCGGTGGCGTCGGCGTGTGCCGAGCAAGGCGCGGTGGTCGCCGCGGGCGGCGACGGCACGCTCAATGCGGTAGCGCAAGAAGTACTCGGCAGCGGCTGCGCCTTCGGCGTATTGCCGCAGGGCACCTTTAACTATTTCGGCCGCAACCATGGGATCCCGAACGGCACTGCCGAAGCCATGCGCATGCTGGTCGGTTCACGGCCGCAGCCGGTGCAAGTCGGGCTGGTCAACGACCATGTATTTCTGGTCAATGCGAGCCTGGGCCTTTACCCACAGTTGCTCGAGAACCGCGAAGCCTGGAAGAAGCAGTATGGCCGGCACCGGCTTGTGGCATTTGGCTCGGCGCTCGCAACCTTGTTGCGCGAGCACCGTCAGTTGCGCATCCGTGTCGAGCGCGAGGGCAAGGCACACATGGTGCGCACGCCCACGCTCTTTGTCGGCAACAACCGCTTGCAGCTCGAGCAGATCGGAATCGAGCAGACCGAGGCGCTGGCCAGCGGGCGCCTGGCTGCGGTGATGCCAAAACCGGTGGGCTCTTGGGCAATGCTGGGTCTGGTGGTTCGGGGGGCGCTGGGCCGGCTTGGCGACGCCGAGCAGATCGATCATTTCGGGTTCTCGCAATTGAGCGTCTCGCCGGCAGCCTACGGCGGCAAACGCATCAAGATCGCCTCCGACGGCGAGATCGTCTGGATGCGCGCGCCACTGCTGTTTCGCGTGTCGCCCCAGCCGCTTTGGTTACTCAAGAGCGCCGACGCTGCGGCCGGGGAGCGCGCGTGACGAGGGCATTGCTGCAGATTTCGGACCCGCACTTCGGCACCGAGCAGGCGCCGGTCGTCGAAGCGCTGGTGCGTCTGCACCGCCAACTCAAACCCGAGGTGGTGCTGTTGAGCGGCGACATCACCCAGCGCGCCAGGCGCCGCCAGTTCGAGGCTGCGCGGCGCTTCGTCGAGCGCCTTGCGGGCTCGCACGTGCTGGCCATTCCAGGCAACCATGACATTCCGCTGTTCAACCTGGCTTTGCGACTTTTCGCGCCCTACGCCAACCATCGCCGCGCCTTCGGCGATGAGCTTGAACCCAGCCTCGATTTGCCGGGGCTTTTGCTGCTGGGTGTGAACACCACACGTCCCTGGCGGCACGCCGACGGCGAGGTGTCGCGTGAGCAGGTCGAACGGGTGGCGCGCCGCCTGCGCGGCGCGACCCAGGCGCAGGTGCGGGTCGTGGCGGTGCACCATCCGGTGGCCGTTACACGCGAGAGCGACGTGACCAACCTGCTGCACGGGCGCGGGCATGCCCTGCAACGCTGGGCCGAGGCCGGCTGCGACCTGGTGGTGGGAGGGCACATCCACCTGCCCTACATCGTGGCGCTGCACGAGCACAAGGCGAGTCTGCCGCGGCGCATCTGGGCGGTGCAAGCCGGCACCGCCTTGTCCTCGCGCGTGCGGCCGGACGCCGGCAATTCCGTCAACGTGCTGCGATATGGGGCGGCGTCGAATCTGCGCGACTGTTCGGTCGAGCGCTGGGATTACGAAGCGCGGGCCGAGCGGTTTTCGCTTGCGCAAACCTTTCATTTGCCGCTGGATCACGAAGTGCTCGCGGCTAGGGATGCCCAGCCGGCCCGCAAGCGAGCGGGCGCCTGAGCCGCGCAGCGTGGCGATCCTGCCGCGCTGAACGCGGTGGCCGAGGTGCTTGGCCTCGACCTCAGTTGTGGCACACCCTGGCACCACCACGAGTGGCCGAGGTGCGCGCGCGTATTTCGGCATCGCCGGCGTGCTCGGCGTGAGCTTTCGCTCGCTGGCCGACGGCTCAGCTTGCAGTGACCAGAATCGATTGCGCCAATTTCTTCATGTCCGCACCGTCGTTTGCGAGTTGGATCGGCTCGGGCACCACGACGCCGCGCTGCACCGCCGGCCGCGCGCGGATCGCCTCCAGCCATCTGCCCAGGTTGGGCAGATCGTCGATCTCGACGCCGGCCCAGAAGTGCAGGCAAACCCAGGACCAGTTGGCGATATCGGCGATCGAGTAGTCGCCCGCGAGAAATTCGTTGTCAGCCAGGCGCCGGTCGAGCACGCGGTAGAGCCGTTTGGTCTCGCTCTGGTAGCGGTCGATCGCGTAGGCAATGGTTTGCGGCGCGTAGCGAAAGAAGACGTTGGCCTGGCCCTGCATCGGGCCGATGCCACCCATCTGAAACATGAGCCATTGCACGACCGTCGAGCGGCCTTTGGGATCGACGGGTAGAAAGCGGCCGTATTTCTCAGCCAGGTAAAGCAGGATGGCGCCCGACTCGAACACCGCGAAATCGCCCTCGCTGCGATCGACGATCGCCGGAATACGCCCGTTGGGATTGATCGCCAGGAAGGCTTCGGTTTTCTGCTCCTGCTTCTGCAGTGAAATCGGGCGCACCGTGTAAGGCACGCCCAATTCCTCGAGCATGATCGACGCCTTCCAGCCGTTGGGGGTGGACGATGTGTAGAGATCGATCATGACAATATCTTTCGTGAGTTCGCGGGCTGGACCGTCTGCAAAACGGACGATCGGATCTTAGCCTTCCGTGCCGCGGGGGCGGCGCAGGCGGTCGCTCCTGAGCCAGCTCGGTGTCTTGAAAAAACCATGACTCCCGCGGATGAAACGCTAATCTCCTTCATGCAAACTGCGGCCATGCTGCGGCTTGATTCGACTCGCTCGACAGCAAGCGACGACTCGGTGCCTGCCTGCTGGCGGCCGACCCCATAGACCCCACACATTTCCCGGAGCACCGCATGGCGCAATACCTTGAAGTCGAGGACGCAATCAAGATGCCGGGCCTGCGCGTCGTGCTCACGCCCGGCGTGCCGGGGCCCTGGAGCGAGGCGGCCAAGGCGATCCTGCACGTCAAGCAATTGAAGTACGTGAAGGTGAAGCAAGAACTGCTCGGCGCCAACCTGCCGCTGCTGCGCTGGACTGCTCAGGCCACCGCGCCGGTCGCCGCCTGGAACGTTGAGCCGCCGCGCTCGACGTGGATCGAGCAGCTCTATCTCTTCGAGCGGCTGGCTCCGCAGCCGCGGCTGATACCGCAGGACATGGATGATCGAATGCTGATGTTCGCGCTCTCCAACGAGATCGTCGGTGAGAACGGATTCATCTGGAACCGGCGGCACATCATGGTGCGAGATTTCTCCGGGCCTGATCAGCCAGCGGAGGTGCGCGAAAGCTTCCGGTTCCTCGGACGCAAGTACTGGTACGACGAAACGGTCGCCAGCGCGGCGCCGGGACGCTGTGCCGAGGTGCTCGCTCGCCTGGCTGAGCGCCTGCAGTCGCAACGCGAGAAGGGCAGCCCTTACTTCATAGGCCAGTCG
>JANONH010000193.1:0-1600 GCA_031420735.1 Methylibium sp. | reverse complement strand
CCCGCCCCGAGTTCACCGTCAGCGTCGTCGCGCGCTACCTGCCCGAGCAATCGGCTCCGGAACAGCAGGCCTACGCGTTTGCCTACACCGTGAGCATCGTCAACACCGGCGACATCGCCGCGCAGTTGATCGGGCGCCACTGGCAGATTCAAGATGCGAGCGGCACGCAACAAGAGGTGCGCGGCTTGGCCGTGGTGGGCCACCAACCCTTGCTGCAGCCCGGTGAGAATTTCGAGTACCAGAGCTGGGTGCGCATTGCCGCGCCGCGCGGCCAGATGCGCGGCAGCTTTTTCTGCATGACGGCCGAGGCCTTGCCTTTCGAGGCGAGCATCGCGCCGTTCGAGCTGTCGCAGCAGTCGGCGCTGCACTGAGAAGGTGTGAACACCCTTTGAGCGACGGCGCCGCCCGAGCCGCCGGCCGCGCTCGACGATTCACTCGCCCGGTGGGCGGCTGTCGTCGCGGCGCTCGCCGCGGTGCCGGCCCGAGAACATCGTCCACCACACGATGAAGACGAGCGCAGCCAAGGCCAACAAAGCCTCCAGCAAAATCAAGCCCATGGTGTCCAAGCAAGCCGCATCGCTCGCAAAATTCTGGTTGATGGCGATGGTAGGGGCACTGGCCGCATGCAGCACGCCGGTGGTCGAAGACCGCGCTGCCCCGGCGCCTGCGCAAACACCCGGCGCAGCGGCCGGCGCTCGACCCGCTCGCGCCCCGACCGCTGCGCAGGGTGCCGCCCCCACCCTGCCCGCAACGCCATCGCCAGCGTCAGTCCTGCCGTCGAGCACCGTCGCCGCGGGAGCGCCGATCGAGCGCGAAGGGGCGCGCTGGCAAGCCGCCGCCTGGGGCGAGCAGCCCGGCTGGCATACCGACGCGCCCCAGCATGCCTGGCCCGCCTTGCTGGCAAGCTGCGCCCGCCCGGCGCCGGCCTGGGCGGCGGCCTGCGCCAGCGCCATGGCGCTCGCCCAACCCGATGAGAGCCGCGTGCGCGCCTGGCTCGCCGCCAAGCTCACGCCCTACCGCGTGACCACCCGCGAGGGCGTGGCCGACGGGCTCATCACCGGCTACTTCGAGCCGCTCGTGACCGCGCAGCGCCTGCGCAGCAAGAGCCACCCCTACCCGCTGCACGCGCCACCGGCTAACCTGGCGCAGCGCAAGCCCTGGTACACGCGCAGCGAGATCGAGTTGCTGCCGGCCGCCCGCGCGGCGCTCGAAGGCCGCGCCATCGCCTGGGTGGCCGACCCGCTCGACGCGCTCCTGCTCCAGGTCCAGGGCTCCGGGCGCCTGCTCATGACCGAGCCCGACGGTCGCCGCCAGACCGTGCGCCTGGCCTATGCCGCCCACAACAGCCAGCCCTACCGTTCTGTCGGGCGCTGGCTGGTGGAACGCGGCGCCTTCACCCTGGAGCAGGCCTCATGGCCGGCAATCAAGGGCTGGGCGCGCGCCAATCCGCAGGGCGTGGGCGAGATGCTCGCCGCCAATCCGCGCTATGTGTTCTTCCGCGAGGAGCCGCTGCGCGACCCCGGCGTCGGGCCGCTCGGCGCCCAGGGCGTGCCGCTCACGCCCGGCCGCTCGATCGCCGTCGATCCGCGCGCCGTGCCCT
>JANONH010000192.1:0-2522 GCA_031420735.1 Methylibium sp. | reverse complement strand
GCTCCTGAGCGCCAACACGCGGTCGATGGACGCCCCCAGCCGCGTCGACGACGAGCGCTTCGCGGTCTTGCTCTCGGGCGTGGGGCTCGCCACCGCGCACGCCCGCATGGAGCAACTGCGGCGGCAATGCGCCACGCAACTCGTCGCGCTCGGCGGCAAAGCGCTGCGTTTCAGCGTGTCGGTGGGCGTGTCGAGCTTTCCTCACACCGCGAACGACCAAGCCGGCCTGTTGCAAGCGGCCGAAGACGCGCTGGCAGAGGCCAAGAGGCGGGGTGGCAATCACGTGGCGCTGGCGAGCATCGTGTTGAACGCCAGCGTGTTCGAGCGCTGAAAGCTCGAGCGCGGCCATGGCCGCGCGCCGGCCTGCTTTGCTTTGTGCGGCTCGACCGTCGCCCGACGTGGATCGAGCGCGTGCGGCCGAGCGCGCTTCAGCCCCGCCAGGCCTTGTCGAGCATGTAAATCGCCAAGCCGTAGAGCAGCACGGCGAACAGGCGGCGCAGGTGTCGCACGTCGAGCGCATGCGAGGCGCGCGCGCCCAAGGGGGCCGTGAGCACGCTGGCGGCCGACACCGCCAGCCAAGCCGGCAGGTACACGTAGCCGAGCGTTCCTGCAGGCAGGCCATGCAGCTGCCAGCCGGCGGCCATATAGCCGAGTGTTCCGGCCAGCGCGATGGGCAAGCCGAGCGCGGCCGAAGTGGCCACGGCGTGATGGAGCGGCACGTTGCACCACAGCATGAAGGGCACGGAGACGAAGGCGCCGCCTGCGCCGACCAGCGAAGACAGGCCACCGATCGCGCCGCCGGCGCCGAACATACCCAGCGGGCGCGGCAGTTCGCGTGCGGCGTCGGGCTTGCGGTCGAGCAGCATCTGCGTGGCCGAAAACACCACGAAGGCGGCGAATGCGAAGGTGAGGGCGCGCGCCGGCAGGGCGGTGGCGAGTTGGGCGCCGGCCAGTGCACCCAGCACAATGCCCGGCGCGAGCGGGCGCACGATGTCCCAGCGCACGGCGCCGCGCGCGTGATGCGCACGCAGCGAAGCGATCGACGTGAACAGGATCGTCGCCAGCGAAGTGGCGATCGCCACCTTGACCACAGCAGCGGGGGAAATTCCTTCATCGTCAGCACGATGGCGATGAAGGGCACCAGCAACATGCCCCCGCCGATGCCGAGCAAGCCGGCCAGGAAGCCGGTGACGCAGCCCAGCAGCAGAAGCTGCGCAATCACGCTCCACGCCAGCATCAAGCGGGCTCGAGCAAGCTCATCACGGCTTGCCATTCCTCGGCGCGCACGGGCGTGATCGACAGGCGGTTGCCACGCTGCAGCAGGCGCATGCCCGCGAGCGCCGGCACGGCACGCAACTCGGCCAGTGGCAGCAGTCGCGTCTTCTGGACCAGCCCCACCTTCACGCCGAACCAGCGCGGCCCAGCGGGCGTGGCGGCGGGGTCGTGGTACTTGCTCGCGCGATCGAACTGCGTCGGGTCGGGCAGCGCGGCTGAGAGAACTCGGGCGATGCCGACGATTCCCGGCTCGGCGCAAGAGGAGTGGTAGAACAGGACGCCGTCGCCGACTTGCATGTCGTCGCGCATGAAGTTGCGCGCCTGGTAGTTGCGGACTCCGGTCCACAACACGGTCTGGCCGGGCGCTTGGGCGAGGTCGTCGATCGACTCCTCGGAGGGTTCGGACTTCATGAGCCAGTGGGCCATGTCGTGCAGCATAAGGTGTCCGCCGCGAGCCGGGAGCCGCATTCCTGAACCAGGCAGTTCAGGTGGGCGAGGTCAGTGAAGCTTCGGGTTCGTCTGACGCGAGACGATCACGCCCGCATCACGATGTTCCAAGCCCTGGCTCTTTCGAGCATAGGTTCAGGGAATATAAAACTCCCAACACGCAACGGACCAAGTCATCTTACGCCGCCGAATGCGCGGCCAGCGCCGATCAAAGCAAATGGCCGTCGTGTTCGAGGGCTTCGTCGATGCGCGCGACCAGCGCGCCCAGGTCCACCGGCGGCGCGCCTTCGGCTGCCGTCCTGGCAGGTGGCCGCTCGGCCAGCACGTAGGCCAGGTTGAGTGCGGCGAGCACGGCGATGCGCTCGCGTGCCCGCACCTTGCCGGCGTCGCGGATGGCGCACATTTCCTGGTCCACATTGCCCACCGCTTCAAGCAAGGCCCGCTCGCCGCCTTCGGGGCAGCCGAGGATGTAGGTCTGGCCCATGATGGTGACTTCGAGCTGCTTCATCGCGCGGCGCCTTCCTTGGCGCTGCCTTCGCTGGTATGCAGTTCAGCCGGCGCAGTGATTGCAGGCTCGCACAGCGGCAAGCGGTCGAGCAGGGCGTCGATGCGCTGGCGGGCCGCAGCGAGCCGCGAGCGCAAGGAGTCGCGCTCGGCGACGACCGTCGCTTGTTTCTGCAAGGCAAGCGCATGGGTGCGTTGCAGTTCGCGGTGACGCAACAGCAAACGCTCCACGCGTTCGGCCAGTTCCTCGATCGTTGCCATACCCCTCTCCACGCTGCTGCGGCGAATTGTAGGGG
>JANONH010000191.1:0-1710 GCA_031420735.1 Methylibium sp. | reverse complement strand
CGACCCGGCCTTCCTGCGCGCCGTGACCACGCCCAAGCGCGGCATCGGCCACCAGACCCTGGCTGCGCTCGGCACGTTTGCCGGCCAGTGGAAGGTGTCGCTGTTCGAGGCCTTGTTCGCCGAATCGCTGGGCACGGCGCTGAGTGCCAAGGCGCTGGCGGCGTTGCATGAGTTCGGCCGCTTCGCCAACGAGTTGCAGCAGCGCGCCCGCGACACGCGCGGCGCCGAAGAAGCCAGGCCGCTGCTGCTGGCGTGGCTCAAGGACATCGGCTACGAGCAGCACCTGCACGACGGCGAAGACAGCGAAAAGCTGGCGGCGGCACGCTGGTCGAACGTGCTCGACTTCGTCGACTGGATCGCCCGGCGCTGCGGCGGCGAGATCGAGCAAGACGTCGGTGGCGCCGCCCTGACGCCGAAGAAAAGCGTGCTTGAAGTCGCGCAGAGCATTGCCGTCATCCTGAGCCTGGCCGAGCGCGGCAACGACCAGAACGTGCTCACGCTTTCAACCCTGCACGCGGCCAAGGGCCTGGAGTGGCCGCATGTCATGCTGGCCGGCGTGAACGAGGGGCTGCTGCCGTTTCGCATGGACGACGAAGCACTCGGCGCCGAGGTGCTGGTGCAGCGGCTCGAAGAGGAGCGCCGCCTCATGTACGTGGGCATCACGCGCGCCCGCACCACCCTGGCCGTGTGCTGGCTCAAGCGCAGAAAGCGCGGGCGCGAGACGGTGGCCGGGGTGCCCAGCCGCTTCATTGCCGAGATGAAACTCGACGAGCCCCGCGAGAAAATCAATCCGCTCGAGCGCCTGACAGCTCAGCGCGCCGAGCTGGCGGCGCGCGCTGCGGCGGCAGCAGCAGCGGCGACCAACGTGTCTTGAGCAGGCGCTCGCACGCGCTCGCCTGAATAGCGCTCGGCTGAGTAGCGTTCGCCTGTGTAGCGCTCGCACATGCGCGCTTGCCTATGCGACGGCCCCTGCTCCATGCTCGCTCAGTGCTTTAAGTGCCGCTTCGCGCGCTCGCTCAGCGCGTTGGGAAAGAACAGCGCCGTGAGGCTTTTGCTGTGCACCGGCGAATGGCCGTCGGCATAGGCCTGGGCCGGGTCTTGGGCATAGCGGCGCCAGTCGCGCACCCAGTGGATGGCTTCGCAGGCTTCGAGCATGCCGAAGGTTTCGCGGTCGCCCACCAACACGCCCTGCACGCGCAGGCCGTGCTCGGCGCGGGCCAGGTCGAGCTGCTGCAAGGTGGCTTCGGTGCAGCCGAACTCGCCGTCGCTCACGATCAGCAGGTCGGCAAGCTGCCACGCCTCGGTGTTGACCGACGCCACCGCGCGCCGAATCGGTGCGGCCAGGTCGGTGCCGCCTTCGAAGGACTGGCCGATGAAGTCGAGCAGCGCGTCCAGCCCCTCGGGCGTGAAGGCCAGGTCGTGCTCCAGCACCTCGTGCGGGCCGCCAAAGGCGATCAGGCGGCAGCCGCGCTTCTCAGCGTGCGCCGTGCGCGCGGCCTGGAGCACCACCGCCTTGGCGAGCGTCTCGGGCGCGCCGCGCATCGAGCCGGAGGGGTCGACGCAAATCAGCATCGGGCCGCGCGCGGCCGGCGGCGGCTCGGGCGCCTTTGCAGCACGCAGCGGCTGGACGCCGCCGCGGCGCGGCTCGCGCAGCACCGCCTCTTCGTCCCACACCATGAGCCGCGCTTCGGCGAGCTTGGCGCGCCAGAG
>JANONH010000190.1:0-2773 GCA_031420735.1 Methylibium sp. | reverse complement strand
CCCTTCATGCCTTTCTCGACGATGAAGGCGGTGATGCCGCGCGCGCCCAGCTCGGGCTCGGTCTTGGCGTAGACGACCATGGTGTGGGCGTCCGGGCCGTTGGTGATCCACATCTTGGTGCCGTCGAGCACGAAGTAGCCGTCCTTTTCGCGGGCGCGCAGCCTCATGCTGACGACGTCGCTGCCGGCGCCGGACTCGCTCATGGCGAGCGCGCCGATGTGTTCGCCACTCACCAGCTTGGGCAGGTATTTCGCACGCTGCGCGTCGCTGCCGTTGCGGTTGATCTGGTTGACGCAGAGGTTGGAGTGCGCGCCGTAGGACAGGCCCACGCTGGCCGAGGCGCGCGAGATTTCCTCCATCGCGACCATGTGCGCCAAGTAGCCCATGTCGGCGCCGCCATAGGTTTCGGGCACGGTGATGCCGAGCACGCCGAGCGCGCCCATCTTTTGCCACAGGTCCATCGGAAACTGGTCGCTCGCATCGAGGGCGGCGGCGCGCGGGGCGACTTCGGCGAGGCAGAAGTCGCGCACCGCGTCGCGCAGCGCGTCGATGTCGGCGCCGAGCATGAAATCGAGACCGGGCGGGTGGTTCATGGGAAGTCCTTGGTGCGAGCGTCCGGGAGGCGCGAATGGGTGGGCGAACGAGTGGGCCAGAGGATGGGCAAGAAACGCCGGTCCGCGTGCGCACGCCGCCTCATCGGCGCAATCACATGCCGCCCGCGCGCGGGCGGCGCAGCGCGGGTGCGAGTGCTGCGGCGCGCTTGCCGCCCGTGCCCTGGGTCGCGGCTGCGCTGCGCGCCGTGCGCACTTGGCTGGCCTCCAGCAGGCGCCGCCCTTCCTTTTCGTGGGCGCGCACCTCGTCGAGCGTGGCCTGCAGGTCGGTGAGTTGCAGCTCGATCTGCGCGCGGTGCTGCGCCAGCACGGCAAGGAACTTGCGCAGTTGCGCGCTCGAGTCGCGGGGCGACTCGTACATGTCCACCAGTTCCTTGATCTCGGCCAGCGACAGACCCAGGCGTTTGCCGCGCAGCGTGAGCTTCAGGCGCGTGCGGTCGCGCGCGGTGTAGACGCGCTGGCGCCCGCCGGCGCCGCCGCGCTCGGGCGTGAGCAGGCCGCAGTCTTCGTAGAAGCGGATCGCGCGCGTGGTGAGATCGAACTCGCGCGCCAGCTCGCTGATGGTGAAGCTGGGCGCAGCGGGCTCGTGAGCGGGGGCGAGTGCGGGCATGGCTTGCCTACAATGAAGGTCATTGACGTTTACGTTAACGTTAACGTCAAGTTTAGTCGCGCCCAGGCGCGACGTGCCGGCTGCCCTTTCAACCCGACCGATGAACGCCCTCGAACAACAGCTCGGCTACCCGTTCGGCGACACGCTGCCGGCACCCGGCCACGCCATCGAAGTCGCGCGAGGCGTGAAGTGGCTGCGCATGGGGCTGCCGTTCGCGCTGGACCACATCAACCTGTGGCTGCTGCGCGACCGGCATCACGGCCGCGAAGGCTGGGCCATCGTCGACTGCGGCATCACCGACGACGCCACGCGCGCGAACTGGGAACGCATCTTCGCCACCGAACTCGACGGCCTGCCGGTGTTGCGTGTGATCTGCACCCACATGCACCCCGACCACATTGGCCTGGCGCACTGGCTGACCGAGCGCTGGAGCACGCCCGAGACGCCGTGCGACCTGTGGATCAGCTCGACCGACTGGCATGCGGCGACCCTGGCGTCGCGCGCCGAGAGCGGCATGGGCGGCGATGCCGCGGCCGACCACTTCGCACGCCACGGCATCACCGACGAGGCGTCGCTCGACAAGCTGCGCAATCGCACCCGTTACTTCTCGTCCATGGTGCCGCGGGTTCCCAAGCGCTACCACCGCCTCATGGACGGCCAGCGCCTCGTCATCGGCGCCAACGAATGGGCCTGCCATGCCGGTTACGGCCATGCGCCCGAGCACATGGCGCTGCACTGCGCGGGCATCGTTTGGCCCGGCGCGGCGGCGGCCGCGCCCGTGCGGGGCAGCGGCGTGCTGATCGCCGGCGACATGGTGTTGCCGCGCATCAGCACCAACGTGATGGTGGTGGACCTCGAACCCGAGGCCGACCCGCTGTCGCTCTACCTCGCCTCGATCGAGCGCATGCGCTCGGTGCCGGCCAACACCCTGGTGCTGCCTTCGCACGGCCGGCCCTTCACCGGCCTGCATACGCGCATCGACCAACTGCAGGCCCACCACGACGACCGCCTGGCCGAAGTGATGGCCGCCTGCGCGGCCGCGCCGTGCACGGCCGCGCAACTGCTGCCGGTGCTCTTCAAGCGCACACTCGACCTGCACCAGACCACCTTTGCCATGGGCGAAGCCATCGCGCACCTGCACCTGCTGTGGTTCCAGGGGCGGCTCGAGCGCCAGCGCGGCGATGACGGCGTGCTTCGCTTTACCGCCGCTTGAAGTCGGGCGCTGCTTAGGCGGCCCTTCGGCTTGCGTTCGAACGGGCAGCGACGGCGCAGTCTGCACGAACCGGTTCGTTGCCGAATTGGCGGCCCATTTGAGCCGATCGTGCTTGGCCCGAGGACGGCGCGGCGCCCGCGCTCATGCCGGGGTACCAGAAATCGCGCGGTCGCCGCACCGTCCTCCGGCCCGGTGAGGCGGTGTTTCTTTTCCCCAGCCGAACAAGAACAACCACCACCCGGCAAGGCTTTGGTCGGGCCGCGGGCGCAGCGCATTGGCGCAGTCGAGCACGGCAGACTCTGGGTTTGGGTGCGTACCCGCGCGCTTCGTAGTGCGCCC
>JANONH010000189.1:0-3586 GCA_031420735.1 Methylibium sp. | reverse complement strand
ACCGCACTGCACGCCTTGCAGCGCGCCTGGGCGCATCACCAAGTGTCGCAATGCGGCTACTGCCAGAGCGGCATGCTCATGGCCGCAGCGGCGCTGCTGGCCGACAAGCCACGGCCGAGCGACGCCGACATCGACGCCGCCATGACCAACCTGTGCCGCTGCGGCACCTATGGCCGGGTGCGCGCGGCCATCCACACCGCGGCCCAGGAGACGGCGCCGCCGCGCGAGCCGGGCCGGGCTGGTCGCCCGCCCGCCCCGCGCAGGCCCACCACGCCGTGAGGCGGCGCACCCTGGTCCTGAGCGCGGCGGCCGCGAGTGCGGGCCTGCTGGTCGGCTGGTCGCTGTTGGCGCCGCGCTCGCGCCTCGGGCGTGGGGAGTTGCTGCCGCTCGAAGGCGGCGAGGTCGTGCTCAACGGCTGGATCCGCATCGCGCCACGCGGCGAGGTGCTGCTGGCCATGCCGCGCAGCGAAATGGGCCAGGGCGTGCACACGGCGCTGGCGATGCTGGTGGCCGAAGAGCTCGACATCGGGCTCGAACAGGTGCGCCTGGTGGCGGCCGCGGCCGACGCGATCTACGGCAATGTCGCCATGTTCGTCGGCCAATTGCCCTTCCATCCGCGCGACCGCGAGCCCGGCAGCGAGCTTGCCATGGTGCGGGCCGGCGCATGGTTTGCAGCCAAGCTGGCGCGCGGGCTTGGCATCAACGTCACCGGCGGCTCGTCGAGCATGGCCGACGCCTGGGAGCCGCTGCGCCTGGCGGCGGCCACGGCGCGCGCACAACTCGTCGGCGCGGCATCGCTGCGCTGGAAGCAGCCCAAGCATGAGATCACGCTGCGCCATGGCGTGCTGCGCCACGCCTCGGGCCAGCAAGCGCGCTTTGGCGAGCTGGCCGAAAGCGCCGCGGCCACGCCGCCCGGCGAGGTGTCGGTGAAGCCGCGCGCCGACTGGCAGCTCATCGGCAGCAGCGCGCCGCGCACCGACCTCGCCGCCAAGAGCAGCGGCAGCGCCGTGTTCGGCATGGACGTGCGGCCCGCCGGCCTCGTGTTCGCGGCCGTGCGCATGTGCCCCAAGCTCGGCGGCGCGCCGCAGCGCGTCGTCAACGAGAACGCGGTGCTGGCGCGCCCCGGCGTGCTGCGCCTGGTGCGGCTTGCGGCGGCGGCCGGCTCCACTGCCGGTGTGGCGGTGGTGGCGCGCAGCAACTGGCATGCGCAGCAGGCCGTCATGGCGCTGCAGATCGAATGGGCTGCTGCGCCCGCCGCTTGGGCCGAGTCGCGCGCCATCGAAACCTCGCTTGCCGAGCAGGCGCGCGCTGCGCTGGCCAGCGGCGCCGGGCGCGTGTTTCATCGGCGCGGCGACTTGGCGCAAGCCGCACGCGAGGCCGGTGCTGGCGCGCGCACGGTGGAGGCGCACTACCGCACGCCTTACCTCGCGCATGCCGGCCTCGAGCCGACCCACTGCACCGCACAGGTGGCAGCAGGGCGCGTCACGGTCTGGGCGCCAACCCAGGTGCCCGGCATCGCGCGGGCGGTTGCGGCGCGCGCGGCAGGCGTCGAGGAGTCGGCAGTCGAGGTGCATGTCATGCCCATCGGCGGCAGCTTCGGCCGCCGTCTCGAATGCGAGGTGGTTGCGCAGGCGGTGACGGTGGCGGGCGAAATGGGCGGGCTCCCGGTGCAACTGCTGTGGTCGCGCGAAGAGGACATGACGCACGACTTCTACCGCCCCGCCGCCGCCGCGGCGATGCAGGCGCTGCTCGGCGCCGACGGCCTGCCGCGCAGCTTGCAGTTCGCCTCGGCCGGCGACGCCGTCACGCCGCGCTGGACGGAGCGCGGCCTGCCGCACCTCGCCCGCTTCGATGTGCCCGACAAGTCCGCCGCCGAGGGCCTGTTCGACTTGCCCTACGACGTGCCGCACCAGCGCATCGCGCACCTCGCCACGCAGCACGGCGTGCCGGTGGGCTACTGGCGCAGCGTCGGCCATTCGCACAACGCCTTCTTCACCGAAAGCTTCATCGACGAACTGGCGCACGCCGCCGGACGCGACCCGCTCGCCTATCGCCAGTCGCTGCTCGGCGGCATGCCGCGCCACGCCGCCGTGCTGCGCCTGGCGGCCGAGAAAGCCGGCTGGGGCATGCGGCTCGAGAGCGGCCATGCGCATGGCGTGGCGCTGCACGAAAGCTTTGGCTCCATCGTCGCGCAGGTGGCCGAGGTGTCGTTGCTGCCATCCCCGCGCGGGCCGTGGCCGCGCGTGCACCGGGTGGTCTGCGCCATCGACTGCGGCACCGTCGTCAACCCGGGCCTCGTGGCCCAGCAGATGGAGGGCGGCATCGCCTTCGGACTCACGGCGGCACTCTATGGCCGCATCGACATCGTGCGCGGCGAGGTGCGACAAAAGAACTACCCGGACCAGCCGCTGCTGGGCCTGGCCGAGATGCCGCAAGTCGACACGCACATCGTCGCCAGCCAGAACCGGCCAAGCGGCGTGGGCGAGCCCGGCACGCCGCCGATCGCGCCGGCCGTGGCGAACGCGCTGTTCGTGCTGACCGGGCGGCGCCTGCGCGAGCTGCCGCTGCGCCTGTGAGCCAGCGGCGCCTGCACGAGCTGCCACTTCGCCTGTAAGCCGCGCGGCCTGTGCCGTGGGTGTGTCCTGCCGCGAGCGGCGTGGCAGGGCACGCCGGGGGTCCCCGGGGCGGCGCCTGCGAACGTGCCCCAGTGCCGTAGCGGTCGGGCGCGTGGCGTCGGCCGCTATGGCGGCCAGGCCTTGCCCGCGGCGCGGCGTCAGCGGGCTTGGTTGAGCGCAGCGCGCGTGTGCTGCGCGACGCGCCGTGCGGCGTCGGCGAAATCGGCGTCGGCGCTGGCATAGAGCACCGCGCGCGAGGAGCTGACGATGAGCTGCGCGTCGGGCCGCCAGGCGGCGCGCACCGTCGCCGCGGCATCGCCACCCTGGGCACCGATGCCGGGCACGAGCAGCGGCAAGTCGGGTGCGATGGCCCGCACGCGCGCGAGTTCTTCAGGAAAGGTGGCGCCCACCACGAGGGCCAGTTGCCCGCTGGCGTTCCAGGGCCCCTGCGCCAGCGCCGGGATGTGTTCGTAAAGGCGTGGCTGGCCTTCGACATCGGCGAGGCGCTGGGCTTGCAAGTCGCTGCCGCCGGCATTGGAGGTGCGGCACAGCAAGATGGCGCCCTTGCCCGGCCAGCGCAGATAGGGCTCGATCGAATCGAAGCCCATGAAGGGCGAGAGCGTCACGGCGTCGGCCTGGTAACGCTCGAAGGCTTCGCGTGCGTACTGCTCGGCGGTGGCGCCGATGTCGCCGCGCTTGGCGTCCAGGATCACCGGCACCTCGGGCGCCACCCGGCGGATGTGCGCCATGAGGCGCTCGAGCTGGTCTTCGGCGCGGTGCGCCGCGAAGTAGGCGATCTGCGGCTTGTAGGCCAGCACCAGGTCGCGCGTGGCGTCGACGATGGCGGCGCAGAAATCGAAGATGCGTGCGGGCTCAGCCGTCCACGGCGCAGGAAACTTCGCCGGCTCCGGGTCCAGGCCCACGCACAGCAGGCTGTCGTTGCCGCGCTCGGCGGCGCGCAGCAGCTCGGT
>JANONH010000188.1:0-3736 GCA_031420735.1 Methylibium sp. | reverse complement strand
TCGGCGTGCAACGCCAACTCCAAGCCGAAGGCAAGCCCTTCCGCGCCTTCGAGGTGCTCAACCTCGGGCGCTACGAGCGGCAGGCCTACCTCAATGTGTCGGGGCGCCTCAGCGGCACGCAGAAGGAGGCAGCGCTGGCGCAGAAGGAGCGCGAGTTCCGCGAACTCATCCTGCGCGCTTACAAGGCGCAGCCGCTGACCGACACGGGTTTTTTCCACGGCGCGCACAACGGGCGGCTGGTGGTCATCGGGCCGATCAACCTGCCGGTCGGGCGGCTGTTTGTCGAGGAGGTGATCGTCGAATGCCGCAAGCGTTCTGCCTCACGCGTGGACCTGCTGGCCTTCGAGTTCGAGATGGGCCTGTTCCCGGCGGTGCTGGAAGAAGCGCGCGGCAAGGGCATCGAGCTGGCGCCCAAGGTCATCCCGGCCGAGGTGTTCGACAAGCGGGCGGTGGAGCGCGGCCAGGTGGTGTTCCACGACATCGCCTTCATCGAGGCCACGCCGCGCTACGACCGCCAGGACAAGTTCTCGGTGCAGCTCGAACTGAGCGACTTCTCGGTCTACTACACCCAGGGCGCGATGGAGGCGGCGATCACCGCGCTGAAGGAGGGCAAGAGCCAGGTGCTGTGCGAGGCCGGGCAGTTGGTGAAGGTGAGCAAGGGCAAGGACGGTGTCATCACGCGCGAGCGGCTGACCAAGCTGTGGACCGACTGGGTCGACTACTGGGCGGTCGACTTCGACTACGGCTCGCGCAAGGAGATCATCAAGCGCCCCAAGAGCCTGGCCGTGCAAGGCAGCCTCACTGGCGTCGACCCGCAGCAGCCCGACCTGGCCGAGTGGGAAGAGCACTGGACGGGCGGCTACATCTTCGAGAACGAGTGGCAGAGCTTTCGCACGCGGCAGGACCGCAGCCTGGAGCTGAAGACCGCGCCCCATGTTTATGCGCAAGCGGGTCGCTACATGGTGGCGGTGAAGGTGATCGACATCTTCGGCAACGACACCATGACGCTGGTGCCGGTGAGCGCGGGTTGAACGACCGTACACGCGCCAGGGGCCGCGCCCCGGCGCAGCCGCCAGCTACTCCAGCAACACCGACCTGAACCGCACGAAGCCGCTCGCGCGCGGCCCGAGCGCGCCGACGAGAACCCAGCGCAGGTGCGTGACGTCGGCCTCGGTGGCCGGCCGCTGGAGGGGCTCGCCCTTCGGGCCCTGGCCGGTGGCGACCGAGAGTTTGTCGAGCGCGCCGTAGATCTTGCCGCCATCGACCGAGTAGCTGATTTCGGTGCCTTCGCCCTCGACGCTGGCGGCGAGCAGGCGCGAGCGTTCCGGCACGACGTTGTTGACGACCACCCGCTCGGCTGCGAGCGCAGCGTCATTGAATTAGGTCATCGTATAGACGACTTCGTCGCCGGGCGTCAGCTTGCCCGGCTCGACGAGTTTCTTTACTTTCTGCCCGCCTTCTTCGACCTGCACCTCCTTTTGCACGAGGTTGGTCAACTGGACGGTCCCGACGTTGGGTGGCTGGGCCTGCGCCGCAAGCGCCATCAGGAGGCCCGGCAGGCACGGCGAGTAGGCGAGCGGATCTCATGAGGGTGTCCTGCTCCGATTGGCATGCGATGCACCCGAGTTTCGCGCGTGGAGCCCGGCTTGCGCCCCGGCTACCCGCCACCTTGGTGGCGAACCGTTCGTGAAAGTTCGCGAGATCGTCACGGGAAGCGGCATTTCGATTCGCTCGGTTGGGCACGAGTCGCATTGCGCTCCAGAGGCGTAGCGATGGGCGTCGCCGGGGCGGGCCAGCGAAGTCAGGGCAGCACAGTCACGTTGACACTTGCGCTGTCGGTCTGCTGACCGATGTCGTCGGTCACGCGTGCGAAAAACTCGACGCTGGCGGCGCTGCCGGTCGGGAGCTGCGCGTCGAAGGCATAAGGGGCCGTGTCGTCGACGCCGAGCAGCGTGGCGCCGCCGGCGTGGGCGCGGTAAAAGGCCACGCTCGCCACGCCGAAGTCGTCGCTCGCGGCAGCGACCAGGCGCACGGTTTGGCCAGGCGTTGCGCTGCCGGGGGAAACCGCCAGCGAGGCGACGGGCGGCCGGTCGTCGAGGTTCCTGCCGTCGTAGCCAAGGAAGATGCCGCCGCCGCACGCGGCGAGGCCAAGCGCGCAGCCCGCGACCGCGCAGGGGGCGAAAAAGCGACGGGCAATGTGGGCGACGCAGGACATGGTGGCAAATGCTACGCCGCGCGGGCTGGGGCCGGGCTCTGCGGGGCTTGCCGGCGTGCTGGGCCGGCGTGCGGCCTCAACTCGGCTGCAACGCGAAGCGGCCAGCCACTCGGCTCGCGCCTGGGCTGGCGCCAAGGTTCGCGTCACGGCAAGCCGGCGCGGCAAGCGGCAGCACCACTGCGCCGCAACACGGCCCGCATAATTCCCAGTTGCCCAGCGCCCTACGGCACGCACCCCGACGCCATGCCCAGCGACACCCCCAAGCCCAGCCGCCAGCGCGCCTCGCCGATCGAGACGCCGATGATCCGGGTGCGTGGCGCGCGCACGCACAACCTCAAGAACATCGACCTCGACATACCGCGCCATGCGCTGGTGGTGATTACCGGCCTGTCGGGTTCGGGCAAGTCGAGCCTGGCCTTCGACACGCTCTATGCCGAAGGCCAGCGCCGTTACGTCGAGAGCCTTTCGGCCTACGCGCGGCAGTTCTTGCAGTTGATGGACAAGCCCGACGTCGACGTGATCGAGGGCCTGTCGCCGGCCATCAGCATCGAGCAAAAGGCGACCTCGCACAACCCGCGCTCCACGGTCGGCACCGTGACCGAAATCCACGATTACCTGCGCTTGCTCTATGCCCGCGCCGGCACGCCGTTTTGCCCCGACCATGCGCTGCCGCTGGCGGCGCAGAGCGTGGCGCAAATGGTCGACGCCGTGCTGGCCCTGCCCGAAGAAACGCGCCTCATGATCCTGGCGCCGGTGCTGCGCGAAAAGAAGGGCGAGCACGCCGAGCTGTTCGAGGACATGCAGGCGCGCGGCTACGTGCGCTTTCGCATCGGCTCGGGTGGCAAGCCCGGCGCGGTGCACGAGGTGAGCGAGCTGCCCGTGCTCAAGAAAAACGAAAAGCACGACATCGACGTGGTGATCGACCGGCTCAAGGTCCGCCCCGAGATGGCGCAGCGCCTGGCCGAGAGCTTCGAGGCGGCGCTGCGCTTTGCCGACGGCCGCGCCATCGCCTGGGAAATGGACAGTGGCCGCGAACACCTGTTCAGCGCCCGCTTCGCCTGCCCGGTGTGCGGCTATTCGCTGGCCGAACTGGAGCCGCGGCTTTTCTCGTTCAATTCGCCGGTGGGCGCCTGCCCAGGCTGCGACGGCCTGGGCGAAGTGAGCCTCCTCGACCCCGAACGCGTGGTCGCCTTTCCGAGCCTGAGCCTGGCCAGCGGCGCCATCAAGGGCTGGGACCGGCGCAATGCCTACACCCACTCCCTCTTGGAGAGCGTGGCCAGGCACTACGGCTTCGACATCGACGCGCCGTTCGAGTCGCTTGGCGCCGTGCACCAGCAGGCCGTGCTGCACGGCTCGGGCGCCGAGGAGATCGCCTTTGTCTACAGCGGCCAGACCGCCAGCGGGCGGCCGCGCAACGTGAAGCGCTCGCATGCCTTCGAGGGCGTGTTGCCGAGCCTGGAGCGGCGGCTGCGCGAAACCGATTCGCTGGCCCTGCGTGAGGAGCTGGCGCGCCTGCAATCG
>JANONH010000187.1:0-1511 GCA_031420735.1 Methylibium sp. | reverse complement strand
GTGCCAGATCATGGCGCCCTTGTGCCGCCGCGTCGGCCAAGCGCTGCGCAACGGCTTCCATTTTGGTGGAGCGCTCGCGGACCATTCCCGCCGTGCTGCGCTGGCGCTCGACAATCGAGGCAGGCAAATCGAGGCCCGCGATGCGCAGGGCGTCGCTGTCGAAGCGGTTGCGCAAGGCGGGTTGTGCGCGCGCCAGTTGTGCAGCGCGCCCACCCGCCTCCTTCAGCAGCGCCAGCCGGTGGGACTCGCCGCGCTGCCGGTCGTCGAGTGCGGCAAGGTAAGACCTGGCGGATCTTTGAACCTCGACCGCCAAAGCGTGGTCGCCGTGACCGGCGTCGTTGCGCACGGCGACGGACTGGCCTTGCGCCCAAGCCGCTGGCATCGACACGGCCAGCGGCAGCACCAGGGCCAGGGCGAACCGCATCAGTTTCGTGTTCAGGCCCACGTGCTGTCTCCCGGCAATGCTTGGTGTTGTAGGTCTTGTGGTTGTCACGGCGCTCTTTGCTGGCCGAGCTGGCGTTGCAGCGCCTGCTCGGCGCCTTCGATCGCGCGTGCCACTGCCGTCCGGGCAGCCTGGGCATCGACCGTGTCGATGCGCAGCAACTCGTCTGCCGCTTTGATCCACGCGGCGATCGCGGACTCGAAAGCGCCCTGGCCGGACAAGGTCTGCGCGTCGATGGCTGTAGTGAGCGCGCGGCTCTTTGCATTTGCCTCGCTGTTGCTGGTGGGCAGCAGGGCGCCGATGGCGACCAGCGCGTCTTGCGCCGCCTGCGGCAGCGTGCGTGCGCCCAGGGTCAATGCGCCGGTGCCATAGACCTTGAACACGCTGCTGCCTGAACGGGCGGCCTGCACCGTGATCGGTACGTCAACAGGCCCGGGCACATCCACCGCCACACGCAGGACGAGGGTTCGACGCTGGTCGGCCGGCAACGTGAAGCGCCAGTTGACCCTGCCTTGCGCATCGGGCTGCATGCCCGAGGCTTCTGCGCTGGCGCCGACGAAGCGCACGCCTGCCGGCAGCGCCGCCTGCACCCAAACGTCGGCCGCATGGGTGCCGCTGTTGAAGACCTCGATGCCCGACGCGATGACGCCGAATTGCAGCGTGAGCTCGTCGTTGGTGGCGAGATAGCCGAGAGCCTTGCGCACCAGGTCGAGTTGGGCCGCGTCGTTGGGCACCCCAGCCAAGCGCTGCAGCAGGTCAAAGGCAAAGAGTGCGCTGCGGCCAGCGCCGTACTGGTTCGTGAGGATGGCCGCAGCGGGCAGGTGGTTGCCGCCCGACTGCGTAAACCGCGCATGCACCTCGGCACTGTCGATCGCGAACACGGTCGGGCGGCCGGCCGTACCAACGCTACCTAGCGCGAACAGATTGTTGTTGAGCATTTCGATCACCTGGTCGGCGCCCGCCAGCTTGCCCATCTGCTTGACGCCAGCCACCGGATGCAGCAACTGGTTGCGCGAGTCGTGCACGCCATCGAGGACCAGACCGTCGCCACGCTGTACGGCAGCCCGTA
>JANONH010000186.1:0-2871 GCA_031420735.1 Methylibium sp. | reverse complement strand
ACCTGCAGGCAGACCTGCAGCGGCGAGGCCGCAGCCGCGCGTTGTTGCGACAAGCGCTCGGCGATCTTCAGGCGGTCGACCGAGTGCACCCAGTCGAAGGCCTGGGCCACCGCGCCGGCCTTGTTGCTCTGCAAGGCGCCGCTGTACTGCCATTCGATTTGCGCGCGCTGCTCTGCCAGCGCGGCGATCTTGGCCAGGCCCTCTTGCACGTAGTTTTCGCCGAAGCGGTGCTGCCCCGCGGCCAGCGCGGCCCGCACGGCGTCTGCGCTTTGCGACTTGCTCACGGCCAGCAGCGTGACACTTGGCACGGCGCGCCCCGCGGCTGCACATGCGCATGCGATGCGCCCGCTCACTTCTTGTATCTTGCGAGAGATCGTCTCCATAATCCTTTGAACTCCTCACGTCGCCCTTCGCGTCGGCGCCTCAAGCAAATACATGGACATCACCCAGCTGCTGGCGTTCTCGGTCAAGAACAAGGCGTCGGACCTGCACCTCTCGGCGGGCCTGCCGCCGATGATCCGCGTCAACGGCGATGTGCGGCGCATCAACGTGGACCCGCTCGACCACAAGAGCGTGCACGACATGGTGTACGACATCATGAACGATTCGCAGCGCAAGGCCTACGAAGAGACGCTCGAGTGCGACTTCTCGTTCGAGATCCAGGGCCTGGCGCGCTTTCGGGTCAACGCCTTCAACCAGAACCGCGGGTCGGCGGCGGTGTTTCGCACCATCCCGAGCAAGATCCTCACGCTCGAGCAACTCGCCACGCCGAAGATCTTTGCGGAGCTGGCGCTCAAGCCGCGCGGTCTGGTGCTCGTGACCGGCCCCACCGGCTCGGGCAAGAGCACCACGCTCGCGGCCATGGTGAACCACCTCAACGAAAACGAGTACGGCCACATCCTCACCGTGGAGGACCCGATCGAGTTCGTGCACGACTCCAAGCGCTGCCTCATCAACCAGCGCGAGGTCGGCCCGCACACCCTGAGCTTCGCCAACGCCCTGCGCTCGGCGCTGCGCGAGGACCCCGACGCCGTGCTGGTGGGCGAAATGCGCGACCTCGAGACCATCCGCCTGGCGCTCACCGCGGCCGAGACCGGCCACATCGTGTTCGGCACGCTCCACACCTCGAGCGCGGCCAAGACGATCGACCGCGTGATCGACGTCTTCCCCGCGGCCGAAAAAGACATGGTGCGCGCCATGCTGTCGGAGTCGCTCATCGGCGTGATCTCGCAGACCCTGTGCAAGTTAAAGGACGGCTCGGGCCGCGTGGCCGCGCACGAAATCATGCTGGGCACGCCCGCCATCCGCAACCTGATCCGCGAAGCCAAGGTGGCGCAGATGTACAGCTCCATCCAGACCGGCAACAACGTGGGCATGCAAACACTCGACCAGAACCTGACCGAGCTGGTGCGGCGCAACGTCATCTCCGCGGCCGAAGCGCGCGGCAAGGCCAAGATCCCCGAGAACTTCCCCGGCTGAGCGCCAAAGGCCCGCAGCCCCGCCAACAGAAGCCACAGGACCCCGACATGGAACGCGACCAAGCGGCGAAATTCATCAACGAACTGCTGCGCCTGCTGGTTTCGCGCACCGGATCGGATCTCTTTCTCACGGCCGACTTCCCGCCGGCCATCAAGGTCGACGGGCGGGTCACCAAGGTGTCGCCGCAGCCCCTCACGCCGCAGCACACGCTGGCGCTTGCGCGCTCGGTCATGAACGACAAGCAGGCCGCGGAGTTCGAACGCACCAAGGAGTGCAACTTCGCCATCTCGCCCACCGGCATCGGGCGCTTTCGCGTCAACGCCTTCATGCAGCAAGGCCACGTCGGCATGGTCATGCGCACCATTCCCGCGACCCCGCCGACCATCGATTCGCTCAAGCTGCCGCAGATCCTCAAGGAAGTGGCCAGCGCCAAGCGCGGCCTCGTCATCTTCGTGGGCGCCACCGGCTCGGGCAAGAGCACCTCGCTGGCGGCCATGGTGGACTACCGCAACGAGAACTCCTTTGGCCACATCATCACGGTCGAAGACCCGGTGGAGTTCGTGCATCCGCACAAGAACTGCATCGTCACCCAGCGCGAGGTCGGCATCGACACCGACGACTGGGCGATCGCGCTGAAGAACGCCTTGCGCCAGGCGCCCGACGTCATCTTGATGGGCGAGATCCGCGACCGCGAGACGATGGAGCATGCCGTCGCCTTTGCCGAGACCGGCCACCTGTGCATGGCCACCCTGCACGCCAACAGCGCCAACCAGGCGCTCGACCGCATCATCAACTTCTTTCCCGAAGAGCGCCGCGCACAGTTGCTCATGGACCTGTCGCTCAACATCAAGGCCATGGTTTCGCAGCGCCTCCTGCCCAGGCAGGAGGGCAAGGGCCGTGCTGCCGCGGTGGAAATCTTGCTCAACACGCCGCTCGTGGCCGACCTCATCTTCAAGGGCGAAGTCGCCGAGATCAAGGAGCTGATGAAACGCAGCCGCGAACTCGGCATGCAGACCTTCGACCAGAGCCTGTTCGACCTCTACGAAAGCCAGGCCGTCACCTACGAAGACGCGCTGCGCAATGCCGACTCGGTTAACGACCTGCGGCTGCAGATCAAGCTCAACAGCAACCGCGCGCGCAACACCGACCTCGCCGCCGGCACCGAGCACCTGACCATCGTTTGAGAGGGTGCCGGACACGCCGGATTAATCTACACCCTCCGATCGCCAAGGTCGCGGGCGCGGCCTTCGGTTCATGGCAGCATGGCGCCATGAGCACCTCACCTGCCTCCAAGCGATACGAGCCGGTCGCCGCCGCGGCGGTCGCCTTCCTCGGCCTCGGCGTCATGGGCCATCCCATGGCCGGCCACCTGGTGCGCGCCGGCCACGATGT
>JANONH010000185.1:0-3873 GCA_031420735.1 Methylibium sp. | reverse complement strand
TGGGAGTACATCGGCGTTGACCTCAAACCCGGCACCAACACGCTCGAGCTGCTCCAGCGCGACCCCTTCGGCAACCTGCTCGGCAGCAAGACGATCAAGGTGGTGGCGCCCGACAAGCTCGGCAAGCTGGTGCTTCTGTTGCCCGAAAGCCTGCAAGCCGCCGACGGCCACACGCCGGCACGCATTCGCATCGAACTCAGCGACGCGGCGGGCGTGCCGGTGACCGCGCGCACGCCGCTGACACTGGAAGCCAGCCTCGGGCGCTGGGATGTCAAGGACCTGAACCCGAGGGAGCCGGGCGTGCAGGTGTTCATCGAAGGCGGCCGCGCCGAGTTCGTGCTGCTGCCGCCGCAGGAACCCGGCGATGCGCTGGTACGGGTCACTTCGGGCCTGCTCACGGCCGAACAGTCGCTGGCCTTTCTTCCCGACCTGCGCCCACTGATTGGCGCCGGTGTGATCGAAGGTGTGCTTAACCTGCGCAACCTGAGTGGCCGCAACCTGGTGGCGGCGCGGGCCAACGACGGCTTCGAAGAAGAGCTAAAACATTTTTCGCGGTCTTCGGGCGACGGCAAGAAAGACGCCGCTGCCCGCGCCGCGTTTTTTCTCAAGGGCAAGGTCAAGGGCGAATACCTGCTGACCATGGCCTACGACTCGGACAAGGACACCAAGGAAAGGCTGTTCCGCGACATCCAGCCCGACCAGTTCTACCCGGTGTACGGCGACTCTGCGGTCAAGGGCTTCGACGCCCAGAGCACCAGCCGCCTGTACGTGCGCATCGACCACCGCAAGAGCTACCTGCTGTATGGCGACTTCAATACCGCGGCCAGCAGCGGCGCGCGCCAGCTCGGCGCCTACAACCGCTCGCTCACCGGCGTGAAGGAGCATTACGAAAACAAATACGCGGCGGTGAACGTGTTCGCCAGCCGCGACTCCACGCGCCAAACCGTCGAAGAACTGCCGGCACGCGGCGTGTCGGGCCCGTATGTGCTGAGCGGGCGCGACATGATCGCCAACAGCGAGCGGGTGGAGATCCTCACCCGCGACCGCGACCAGCCCGGCGTGGTGCTCAAGACGGTGATGCTGGCGCGCTTCAGCGACTACGAGTTGGAGCCGCAGAGCGGCCGCCTGGTGTTCAAGGCCCCGGTGCCGACGCTGGACGCAGGCTTTAACCCCAACTTCATTCGCGTCACCTACGAGGTCGACCAGGGCGGCGAACTCTTCTGGGTCCACGGCGCCGACGGCCAGCTCAAGCTGAGCGAGCGTGTCGAAGTCGGCGGCGCCTACGCCAAGGACAACAACCCGCAGGACACCACAGAACTCAAGAGCGCGAACGCCACCGTGAAGCTGGCCGACAAAACTTTCCTGATCGGCGAAGTGGCCGCCATCGAGCGCCAGCTCGGTGGCGCCGCCAATGTCAATGGCAATGCCGCGCGGGTGGAGTTGCGCCACGACGGCGAGCAGCTCCAGGTGCACGCCCAGGTCAGGCGCAGCGACGCAGGCTTCAACAACCCGGCCTCGCCGCTGAACAACGGGCGCGAAGAAGCCAGCGCCAAAGCCGCCTACAAACTCGACCAGCGCAACACGATCAAGGCCGATGTGATCCGCTCGGTCGACAGCGTCAACCAGGCCAGGCGCGAGGGCCTGCTGCTGGTCGCCGAGCACCAGTTCGACAACGGCATCAAGGCCGAAGCCGGCGCGCGCCATTCGGTGGACACCAATGCCACCGCAAAGAGCACCGTGGACAGCGTGCGCCTGAAGCTCGGGGCCCCGGTGGGCAAGGACGCCAAGGTGTTCGGCGAGTTCGAGCAGGACGTGCACGACAGCGACAAGCGCATCGTCGCCCTGGGCGGCGACGTCCAGCTCGCCAGCCGCACCAAGCTCTATGCCCGCCACGAACTCATCTCCAGCCTGGGAAGCAGCTTCTCGCTCACCGACAGCGCACGCCGCAACGCCACGGTGCTCGGCATCGACAGCGACGTCATGACCGACGGCCACCTGTTCAACGAGTACCGGGTGCGCGACGCGATCAACGGCCGCGAAGCCGAGGCCGCGATCGGCCTGCGCAACAAGTGGGGCCTGGGTGACGGCTTCGCGCTGAACACCACCGTGGAGCACATCCGCGGCATCGGCGACGCCAGCGCCAACGAGTCGCTGGTGCTTGGCGCGGGTGTCGACTACACCGCCCGCCCGCTCTGGAAGGGCAGCGCACGGGTCGAGTTCCGCACCGCGAGCACGAGCGAACAATGGCTGCTCTCGTTCGGCCTGGCCAACAAGCTCACCCGCGACTGGACCTTCCTCGGCCGCGAGCTGTATTCGCTCAACCGCAACAAGGGCAGCGCCAGCGGTGAGCTGCTGGTCAACCGGCTGCAGTTCGGCCTGGCCTACCGCGACACCGACACCGACCGCTTCAACGGCCTGGCCCGCATCGAACACAAGATCGAAGACGACTCGACCAACCCGCTGCTCGCGCTGTCGGGCCAGGCGCTGATCCTGTCGGCGCATGTGAACTACCAGGCCACGAAGCCGCTGATCCTTTCGGGCCGCATCGGCGCGCGCTGGGCCGGCGACCAGAGCAACGGCTTGAGCAGCACGAGCCGCATGCAAAGTGCCGGCGTGCGCGCCACCTACGACGTCAACTCGAAGTGGGACACCAGCGTGCATGCCAGCGTTCTGCACGGCGCCCGCGACGGCACCCAGGCCGGCGTCGGCGCCGAAGTAGGCTACCAACTGGTCAACAACCTGTGGCTGTCGGGCGGCGTCAACCTGCTCGGCTACCGCGCCCAAGACCTCGTCGGCGCCGACCACACCAGCCGCGGCGTCTACCTGCGCATGCGCTTCAAGTTCGACGAGACTCTGTTCGGCGCCTCCAACCCGAGCGTGAACCAGACCCGCGCGCCCGCGGTGACACCATGATGATTTCACCGGCCAAAATGCTCGCCATGCTGTGCCTGCTGCATGCGCCGTGGCTGCTGCCCGCGCAAGCCGCCGACGCGCCGGTGGCAGCGGTCGTGCCGGGCGTGCCGGACGCGGCCAGCGCGGTCACGCCGCGGCTGCTTGAAGCCTTTCACGACCGCGTCAAGAGCATCAACGTCGGCGGCCTGCCCTCGAGCAGCTACCACCTGGCGAAGGCGCAGGCCTGGGTCGACGCGGCGGCGGACGCGTATCACCTGGGCGACCGGGGCGAGCTGATGCTGCAATCGCTTGCACAGGCCGACCGGCTGATGGCCCAAGTGGCCGCCACCGACAGCCCGGCGATGGCGATGCAGATGACGAAAGAGACGCCGCTGCTGGCGGGCGCGACGCGGCTGCGCGAAGACCTCTGGCAGCAGGCTGCGGCGATGAAGTCGATGCCCGGCCTGCGCTGTGCCCATGCGCCGCTGGCGCACTTCGAAGTGATGTTGGTGATGGCGGACTACCGTCACGCCCACAGCGGCTGGCGCGATGCCAACGTTTATGTGCAGGCCAGTGAGCGCCTGGCGCGCCAAGCCCAAGCCCAGATCGACGGCTGCCCGCCCGAGGCGCAGCCGCCGGCCGCGGCTGCGGCTGCTTCCACCCCCGCCGCTGCCGCGCCCGAGCGCCAGGAAGAAGTGACGCTGAAGCGGCCCCTGCCCACCAATTTGTACTTCGACCTCGGCTCGCAGCGCCTCACCGCGGCCACCCGCCGCGCGCTGGACCGCGTGGCGCAACGCCTGCTGGCCCAACCCGCAATGTCGCTGACGCTGGATGGCGATACCAGAGCGCGCGGCAGCGACGCGGTCAACCAGCGCTTGTCGCAACGCCGGGTGCAGGCGGTGCAGGCTCACCTGCAATCCAGCGGTGTCGCCGCGGCACGCATCCGCACCGAGGCCTGCGGCGAGGTCGAGCCGCGTGCCA
>JANONH010000184.1:0-2756 GCA_031420735.1 Methylibium sp. | reverse complement strand
GGGTGGCGAATGCCGAATCGACACGTTCACCGCATGCACGGCGCCATGACGCAAGGCCTTCGCAAACGCTTGCACGAAGCGCAGGAAATTGCGCTTCGGAATAAAGAACTCCTGCAGCACATAGCTCGACATCCGGCGCGTGCGGGGTTCGAGTTCGGCGACATCGAGGCTCGCTTCATGGTTGCGCCAGGCCACCGCCGGCCGGGCCAGCAGCAGCGGGTGGATCACCGAAGCGCGCAGGCGCTCGCCGCCGGGCAATTCGGTCACCGCCCAAAGCACGTTTTGCTCCACCCTGTAGGGCGCACCGCGGGGCACCAGTCGGGCCGGCTCGGTCGGCGGCCGGTCGGTTTGTCGCCAAGTGACGCACACCGGCGCATCGAAGTCGGGCGCCAGGAGGTCGGCGTTGTGCAACACGCTCGCCGGGTCGCCGAGGACCGACTGTTCGAAGTGCTGCACATAGCTGGCCAGCGGCACCGTGGTCACGGTGCGCTCCAGACGGACGTTCTCGGCCAGCGCGAGCTCCACTTCGGTGATCACCGCAAGCGCTGCGTAGCCGCCGATCGCCGCGCCAAACAATTCGGCGTGGCGGCTGCGACTGGCCTCGACGATCGAGCCATCGGCGAGCACCAGTTGCAGTGCCCGCACCGAATGGCCGACGGCGCCGTTGCCGACATACCGCCCATGGGCATTCACCGCGACGGAGCCGCCGACAGTGAAATTGGCGTAGCTCTGCATGGTCTGGACGGCGAGGTTCATCGGGTCGAGAACGTCTTGCAAATCGCGCCAGCGCATGCCGGCCTGCACCCGCACCAGCCGCTCGGCGGGGCGCACCCAGAGCAGCCGCTTCATCGAGCGCATGTCCAGGTGCAGACCGCCCTGGATCGCCACCTGGCCGCCCATGCTGTAGCGACCGCCGCCCACGGCAACCTTGCCGGGCCATGCGCGCAGCGCCGTCGCCACTTCGGCGGCCGTGGTGGGCGTGGCGATGCGCGCCACCCGCACCGGGTAGAGACCCGTGACGTTGTCGATGCGGTGCAGCGGGGCGGCCGCGCCCAGCGCCGGCCAAAGCGCAGCAAGGCCAGCCGCGGCCAGTGATTCGCAGAGAAAGCTTCGGCGCGCCGGCAGGCGCAGATCGAAAGGACCGATGGTGGGTCGGCGGCGGTGCCCGGGAAGCGTTGGCACGATGCCCTTGGGCAAGCTCATGGCGTGCGGGCGAGCCGGGGCCTTGCGGCTCAGCGATCGGGCGAGGGCGGCGTGGGCAGCACCACCTGCGGCGCCGGCTTCCAGCCTTTTTGGCGGTGCTCGGCGACGACCGTGGTGGTGATGCCGCCGCGCACATACCACCGGGCCGTGATGCGCACGAAGCGCGGCTCGGCGGTCTGGGCGATCTTGCCGAGGATGTCGTTGGTGACTTTTTCGTGGAAGGCGCCTTCGTCGCGAAAGCTCCACATATACATCTTGAGGCTCTTGAGTTCGATGCACAGGCGGTCGGCCACCATGTCGATTTCAAAATGCGCGAAGTCGGGCTGGCCGGTGAGCGGGCACAGGCAGGTGAACTCGGGGATGTCGAAGCGAATCAGGTAGTCGCGCTCCATGGCCGGGTTGGCGAACACCTGCAGCTCCTTCGAAGGGGCGGTTGGCGGGTTGACCGCGACGGGGCGCTCGGACGCCGGGGCCGACGGGGCCTTGCGAGGAATCTTGGGCATGGGCGGGAAGGCTCGGCGAGGGGCTGGCTTGGTGGCTGCGGGGTCGGGCCCGATGCTATCATCCGGGCACTTGAAAAACCGGCTTACACGCCGGTTTCTCTTTATGAATCAACGAGTTAGCGGTGCCGCTCGGCACCGCCGGAACCGCCCTGCGATGCGCCTCAACTCGATCAAGCTGTCTGGCTTCAAGTCGTTTGCCGAACCGACCAATTTTCTCCTGCCGGGTCAACTCGTGGGGGTGGTCGGCCCCAACGGCTGCGGCAAGTCCAACATCATGGACGCGGTGCGTTGGGTGCTCGGCGAGAGCAAGGCCTCTGAGCTGCGCGGCGAGTCGATGCAAGACGTCATCTTCAACGGCTCGGGCCTGCGCAAGCCCGCCAGCCGCGCCTCGGTGGAGCTGGTGTTCGACAACGCCGACGCGCGCGCCGGCGGCTCCTGGAACCGGTTTGCCGAGATCGCAGTGAAGCGCGTGCTCACGCGCGACGGCACCTCCAGCTACTACATCAACAACCAGCCGGTGCGGCGCCGCGACGTGCAAGACGTGTTCCTCGGCACCGGCCTCGGGCCGCGCGCCTACGCCATCATCGGCCAGGGCACCATCTCGCGCATCATCGAGTCGCGGCCCGAGGAACTGCGCCTCTTCCTTGAAGAGGCGGCGGGCGTTTCCAAATACAAGGAGCGTCGCCGCGAAACCGAGAGCCGGCTCGAAGACACGCGCGAGAACCTGCAGCGCGTGGACGACATCCTGCGCGAGCTCAACGCCAATCTCGAGAAGCTGGAAAAGCAGGCCG
This sequence comes from Methylibium sp., assembly GCA_031420735.1. Lineage (GTDB taxonomy): Bacteria > Pseudomonadota > Gammaproteobacteria > Burkholderiales > Burkholderiaceae_C > Methylibium. Next base: position 259 of record JANONH010000184.1, on the reverse strand, counting down.
AGGTGGCCGCGAAGTACCGCGCGCTGCAAGACAGCGGCACCTTGAAACAGCAGCAATCGTGGTTCCTCAAGCACCGCGACGCCCGAGCGGAGCAGGAGCGCCTGGACCAGGCCGTGCTGGAAGCCGGCGTCGCGCTCGAGTCGCGCATCGCCGAGTTGCGCCGCGTCGAGGCCGATCTCGAAGCGGTGCGCCAGTCGCATTACGCCGCCAGCGATGCGCTGCATGGCGCGCAAGGTGCGCTGGCGGAGGCGGCGCTCGA
>JANONH010000183.1:0-4080 GCA_031420735.1 Methylibium sp. | reverse complement strand
CGCGTCGAGCAGCAGCTTTCCGCTGCGCGCGACGACGCCGGCAAGCGCATTGCCGACGCCGAGCGCCGTGCGCAGTCCATGATCGAAGAGGCCAAGAGCCGCGCCAGCGAGGAGGCCGCCAAGATCGTGAGCGCGGCCCGCGCCGAGGCGGCCCAGGAGTCGACCAAGGCGCGCGAGGTTCTGCGCGACCAGGTGGCGGCGCTGGCCGTCCGCGGTGCCGAGCAAATCTTGCGCAAGGAAGTCGATGCCGGCGTTCATGCCGAGTTGCTGCGCCGCCTGAAGACCGAGCTGTGAGCGGTTTCCAAACGTCCGCCCACCACGGTCTCTGAACCACCATGGCCGAACTCGCCACCATCGCCCGCCCCTACGCCGAGGCCCTGTTTCGCTCGGTCGGAAGCGACCCCAGCGTCGCAACGCAATTGCAGGCGCTGGCCCAGGTTGCCCGCGACCCCGGCTTGCGCCAGTTCGCCGAAAACCCCAAGGTCCAAACGCAGGCGGTGTTCGACCTGATGCGCTCGGTGGCCGAGTCGCCCCCGGGCCCCGCCGTGGCCAACCTGCTGCGCGCGGTCATCGACAACGCCCGCCTGGCGGTCTTGCCCGTGATCGCGGTGCAGTACAAGGCGCTGGTCGATGCGCAAGCGGGCCTTGCCACCGCCACCGTCTACAGCCCCTTCGACATTGACGCCGCCGCCCTGGCCGAGATCGTTGTCACGCTCGAGCGGCGCTTCGAGCGCAAGCTCACCGCGAGCGTGGTGCGCGATGCAAGCCTCATCGGCGGCATTCGCGTGGTGGTGGGCGACGAGGTGCTCGACACCTCGGTGAAGGCCCGCCTCGAACAAATGAAGGTCGCGCTCACCGCCTGAGCGCATGGCGGCCAAGGCCGCCCCCAACACAGCGTCCCGGAGAACCCCTATGCAACTCAATCCCGCTGAAATTTCCGAACTGATCAGGAGCCGCATCGAAGGCCTGGGCACGGCCGCGCACATCCGCAATCAGGGCACGGTGGTGACGGTGCCGCACGGCATCGTGCGCGTGCACGGGCTCTCCGAGGCGATGGCCGGCGAGATGCTGGAGTTCCCCGCCACCAAGGACGGCCAGCCGACCTACGGCCTGGCGCTCAACCTCGAGCGCGACTCGGTCGGCGTGGTGATCCTGGGCGAATACGAGCACATCTCCGAGGGCGACACGGTCAAGTGCACCGGGCGCATTCTCGAAGTGCCGGTGGGCCCCGAGCTGATCGGCCGCGTGGTCAATGCGCTGGGCGCGCCGATCGACGGCAAGGGCCCGGTCAATGCCAAGATGACCGACGTGATCGAGAAGGTCGCCCCGGGCGTGATCGCCAGGAAGAGCGTTGACCAACCGGTGCAGACGGGCCTGAAGTCCATCGACTCCATGGTGCCCATCGGGCGCGGCCAGCGCGAGCTGATCATCGGCGACCGCCAGACCGGCAAGACGGCGGTGGCGATCGACACCATCATCAACCAAAAGGGTCAGAACATGACCTGCGTCTACGTCGCCATCGGACAGAAGGCGTCGTCGATCAAGAACGTGGTGCGCTCTCTCGAAGCCCATGGCGCCATGGACTACACCATCGTCGTGGCGGCCTCGGCCTCCGAGTCGGCAGCGATGCAGTACGTGTCGGCCTACTCGGGCTGCACCATGGGCGAGTACTTCCGCGACCGCGGGCAAGACGCGCTCATCATCTACGACGACCTGTCCAAGCAGGCCGTGGCCTACCGCCAGGTGTCGCTGTTGTTGCGCCGCCCGCCGGGCCGCGAAGCCTACCCCGGCGACGTGTTCTATCTCCACAGCCGCCTGCTCGAGCGCGCCGCGCGCGTGAACGTCGATTACGTCGAGAAGTTCACCAAGGGCGCCGTCATGGGCAAGACCGGCTCGCTCACCGCGCTGCCGATCATCGAGACGCAGGCCGGCGACGTGTCGGCGTTCGTGCCGACCAATGTGATCTCCATCACCGACGGCCAGATCTTCCTCGAGACCAGCCTGTTCAACGCCGGTGTGCGCCCGGCCATCAATGCCGGCATCTCGGTGTCGCGCGTCGGCGGCGCCGCGCAGACCAAGCTGATCAAGGGCCTCTCGGGCGGCATCCGCACCGACCTGGCGCAGTACCGCGAGCTGGCCGCGTTCGCGCAGTTCGCCTCCGACCTCGACGAAGCCACCCGCAAGCAGCTCGACCGCGGCGCGCGCGTCACCGAGCTGCTCAAGCAGCAGCAGTACCAGCCGCTGCCCATCAGCCTGATGGCAGCCACGCTCTACGCGGTGAACAAGGGCTTCGTCGACAGCCTCGACGTGAAGCGCGTGCTCGCGTTCGAGAGCGGACTGCACCAGTTCTTGAAGTCGAGCCACGCGCCCCTGCTGCAAAAGCTCGAGGACAACAAGGCGCTCGACAAGGACAGCGAGGCCGAACTCGCCAGCGCCATCGGCGCGTTCAAGAAGAGCTTCGCCTAAGAATGCGCCAGCCCCCAGGTCGCTGCGTTCGTGCCCCTCGGGGCCGCTGAACGGCGTCCGAGGGCTGCCCCCGTACAGCAAGGAGAGCAAGCATGGCGGCCGGCAAAGAAATACGCGGCAAGATCAAGAGCGTCGAGAACACCAAGAAGATCACCAAGGCCATGGAAATGGTCGCGGCTTCGAAGATGCGCAAGGCGCAAGAGCGCATGCGCGCGGCGCGGCCCTATGCCGACAAGATCAGGAACGTCAGCGCCAATCTGGCGACGGCCAACCCCGAGTACACGCACCCCTTCATGGCGGTGAGTGCCCAAGCCGCCAAGATGGCCGGCTTCGTGGTCGTGACCACCGACAAAGGCCTGTGCGGCGGCCTTAACACCAACGTGCTGCGCGCCGTCACCTTGAAGCTGCGCGAGCTCGAAGCGAGCGGTGTGAAGGCGCAGACAGTGGCCATCGGCAACAAGGGCCTGGGCTTCCTCAACCGCATCGGCGCCAAGGTGGTCTCGCACGCCACCCATCTGGGCGACGCACCGCGGCTCGACAAGCTCATCGGGCCGGTCAAGGTGCTGCTCGACGCCTACACCGAAGGCCGCCTCAACGCGGTCTACCTCTGCTACACGCGCTTCATCAACACCATGAAGCAGGAGCCGGTGGTCGAGCAATTGCTGCCGCTGGCGGCCGAGCGCATGCAGGCCGACGCCGGCCAGCCGGGCTGGGATTACCTCTACGAGCCCGACGCCCGCACGGTGATCGACGACCTGCTGCTGCGCTACGTGGAAGCGCTGATTTTCCAGGCGGTGGCCGAGAACATGGCCTCCGAGCAGTCGGCGCGCATGGTGGCCATGAAGGCCGCCACCGACAACGCCGGCACGCTCATCGGCGAGTTGAAGCTGGTCTACAACAAGACCCGCCAGGCGGCGATCACCAAAGAACTCTCAGAGATCGTGGGCGGCGCTGCCGCCGTGGGCTGAAAGCCGCCCCCGAGCGCCCCCGACCCGAACGCCAAGACACGCAATTTTCGAAGGACCAAGAAATGGCCAACACCCAAACCGCCGTCGGCAAGATCGTTCAGTGCATCGGCGCCGTCGTCGACGTCGAATTTCCGCGCGACCAGATGCCGCGTGTCTATGACGCGCTCAAGATGGAAGGCTCCAACCTCACGCTCGAAGTGCAGCAGCAGCTCGGCGACGGCGTGGTGCGCACCATTGCGCTGGGGTCGTCGGACGGCCTGCGCCGCGGGCTGATGGTGAGCAACACCCACGCGGCCATCACCGTGCCGGTGGGCAAGGCCACGCTCGGGCGCATCATGGACGTGCTGGGCAGCCCGATCGACGAGCGCGGCCCGGTCGATGCCGAGCTGAGCATGCCCATACACCGCCGGGCTCCGGCTTACGACGAGCTGAGTCCGTCGCAAGAACTGCTCGAGACCGGCATCAAGGTGATTGACCTGATTTGCCCCTTTGCCAAGGGCGGCAAGGTCGGCCTGTTCGGCGGCGCCGGCGTGGGCAAGACCGTCAACATGATGGAGCTGATCAACAACATCGCCAAGGCGCACTCGGGCCTGTCGGTGTTTGCGGGCGTGGGCGAGCGCACCCGCGAGGGCAACGACTTCTATCA
>JANONH010000182.1:0-2843 GCA_031420735.1 Methylibium sp. | reverse complement strand
CCATGTAGAGCCGAGCGGTCGTCTGGTGCTCGCTTTCGCTCAGGATTTCGGTGCGCTCGCACCAAGGCAGAAACTCGGGGTAGGCCGGCACGGACACGACCAATTCGTACATCTCGCTCGCCGAGTACCAGAGCAGCACCGATTTCTTCACATGCTTCATAGAATCAGCCGATTCTATTGAGCGCCCCACACCTCCCGCTTTGCGTCGGCCTCCCGAGGAGCCCGCGCAAGCTTCGGGACCGGCCCTTCGTTTTCTTTAGAGGCCCTTGATGGCGATCGCAGACAACAAAAAGGCCCGCTTCAACTACCTGCTCGAAGAGCAGTTCGAAGCCGGCATGGTGCTCGAAGGCTGGGAAGTCAAGGCCATTCGTGCCGGCCAGGTGCAGCTCACCGACGGCTACGTCGTCATCAAGAACGGCGAGCTGTTCCTCATCGGCTGCCGCATCAACCCGCTGCGCGACGCTTCCAAGCACGTCCACCCGGAGGCCGACCGCACCAAGAAGCTCCTCATGAAGAAGGACGAGATCCGGCGCCTGGTCGGCAAGATCGAGCAGAAGGGCTACACCCTGGTGCCGCTCAACCTTCATTACAAGGGGGGCCGCGTTAAAGCCGACATCGCGCTGGCCAAGGGCAAGGACCTGCACGACAAGCGCAACACCGAGAAAAAGCGCGACTGGGAACGCGAAAAAGGTCGGCTCATGCGAACCAAGGTGAGCGGAGCCAAAGGCCAGCGCGCGTAAGCGCCGCCGGCTTCGCTCTCAGGTTCGCGAGCGCGAGCCGCAATCACAACACCGACGGGCTGGCAAGCGCCTCACGGCCCTCGCCGCCACGGCGCCCGAATGGCGCGCGCGCTCGCAGCCCCGTCACCCAGCGCAGCGCCGGCACTTCGACCCAGTGGTGCAGCAGCGCTGCACAAGCCACGCTGGCCGCCCAGGCGAGCAGCATGCCCAGGCCTTGCACCCAGGGCGCAGCCGGCATGAAGCGCGTGAAAAGCGCATTGACAAGCAGGCAAACAGCGAAGTGCACGAGGAAGAGGCTGTAGCTGGTGCGGCTCGCCCACTCGACCACCTGCTGCGCCCGACGCGGCAAGCAAAAACGCCACGACGCTGCCGCGGCGAGCACCACGGCCACCACGGCGGCAAGCGCGATGCGCGAGCGCCAGTCGATGGCCAGCCCGATGACCACGCCGGCCGCCACGACACCGAACAGCACCGAGTGCAGCCGCCCCTGCGCCGCCGCAGCGGGCGCAGGGGCACGGCGCGAAAGCGCGCCCGCTTGGGCGGCGGCCGCGCCCCACCACGCCGCCATCGCCCCCAGCCCATAGGCAGCCAAAAAATACGGCGCCGCCACATCCCAGGCGCCGATGCGGTTGAAGTAAAACAGCGACGCCAAGCTCAGCGCTGCGACGGCCCAGGGAGCCAGCGGTCGCCGGGTGCCGAGCGCACGCTCGAGCGTGCGGGCCGCCCAAAGCACCGCAAGCAACACCGCGAAGAGTTGGAAGTCGATGGCCACGTACCAGACGCCGGCCGAGAGCGCATCGAAGCCGAGCAGGTCTTGCAGCAAGAACAGATGCGCTGCGAACTGTGGCCACTCTGGCGCTGGCGGAATGGACGCATGCTGCAGCCAGAGCCGCGCCAGGGCGGCGCAAGCCAGCGTGAACGCCAGCGCGGCCGCATAGGGCAGCACGAGCCGAAGATAGCGTTCGCGCAGGACGGCGAATACCGCGGTCGCGCGCGCGCACTCGCCGCCGGTGCGCGTTGACGCCAACGTCGCGCCGGGCGCTGCATTGCCGAGCGCAGCCAATTCCGCAAGGTGCGCAACGTGGCGGCCGGGCGCAGAGCCCAAGCTCAATCGCCCACCGGGCGCAAGCTGGCGCGCCGCGAGATAGCCCGCAACCACCAGGAAGACCTGCACCGCCAGGCGCGCATGGCGCGCGAGCCACTCGATCGCCTGGGGCCACACCTCGGCCACCACGTCCGACATCGGCCCGTAAAAGGCGAGGTGGTGCAGCACGATCAACTGGGCGGCGACCGCCTTGAAAAGGTCGACCGCCGGCAAGCGGCGCTGCCTCACAGCGCGCCGAGCGCTTGCTCGCAGTCGGCGATCAGGTCGTCTGCCGCCTCGAAGCCGAGCGAGAAGCGCACCAGCACGCCCTGCCCTGCTGCGGCTTCGCGCCCGCGCAGCAGTGCCAGGTCGTAGGGCACCACGAGGCTCATCGGCCCGGCCCACGAATAGCCGATCTTGAAGAGCCGCAGGGCATCGATGAAGGCGTCGACGCGGGCGGCGGCGTAGCGCGCGTGGAAGACCACCGAGAACAGGCCAGCGGCGGCGCTGCAATGCGCGGCCCAATGGGCGTGGCCGGGCGAGCCCTCGAAGGCCGGGTGCAGCAGTTGCGCGATCTCGTCTCGCCCCTGCCACCACTTTGCCAGGCGCCGCGCCGCGGCGTCTTGTGCCGCGTAACGCAGCGCCAGCGTGGGCAGAGAGCGCAGCACGAATTCGGCGTCATTGCCACCGGTTCCGAAACCCAGGCGCATGTGGGTGGCGAGCAGGCGCTGGTGCAGGGCTTCGTCGCGCGTGGTCACGGAGCCCATCAGCACGTCGGCGCCGCCCGAGGGGTATTTGGTGAGCGCGTGCATGGAAATATCGACGCCGCATTCGAAGGCAGCGAAGGCAATGCCGGCGCCCCAGGTGTTGTCGAGCACGCAAACAACGCCGCGCTCGCGGCAGGCTGCGGCGAGCGCACGCACATCGGGAAACTCCATCGTCACCGACCCCGCGGCTTCGAGCCAGACCAGGCGCGTCTTCGGCCCGATGAGGCCGGGCAGCGCGGCGGCATCGAGCGG
>JANONH010000181.1:0-3410 GCA_031420735.1 Methylibium sp. | reverse complement strand
GGCGTGCTGGTCGCGGGCGGCGTGCCGGTGCCGCTGTACCCGCCGGCACGGCCCTCGCAGCTCGAAGATCACCTCAAACGCATTGCCGGGATCCTGCTCAATGCGCAGGCCCGCGTGCTGGTCACGGTCGAACGTGCCAAGCCACTTGCCCATCTCTTGCGCGCGCACGCCGAAGCCTTGCGCACTGTCGCCACGGTGGCCGATCTGTCGCTGGCCACCCCCACGCTGCCGGGGGCACCGCTGGCGCCGTTCGTGCGCCCGGCACTGGTGGCGTCGGATGTCGCGTTCCTGCAATACACCTCGGGCAGCACCGGCGACCCCAAGGGCGTGATCCTGACCCACGCCAACCTGCTGGCCAACCTGCGTGCGATGTGGCGGGCATCGAAGATCAGCCACACCGACACCTTCGTCTCCTGGTTACCGCTGTATCACGACATGGGTTTGATCGGCGCCTGCCTGGGCGCCTTGACCATCGGCTTTCGTGTCGTGCTGATGTCGCCGCTGGCGTTTCTGGCGCGGCCTGCGCGTTGGCTCGAAACGATTCACAGGCACCGCGGCACGGTCTCGGCGGCGCCCAACTTCGCCTACGAGCTGTGTGTGAACAAGCTGGTCGACGCCGACGTCGACGCTCTCGACCTGTCGTGCTGGCGGCTGGCGTTTAACGGCGCCGAGCCGGTCAGCCCCGACACGCTGGAGCGCTTTGCGGCGCGCTTTCATCGCTGCGGCTTCGCCCGCGAGGCGTTGACGCCGGTCTACGGTCTGGCCGAAAATTCGCTTGGCCTCGGCTTCCCGCCGGTCGGCCGCGGCCCGCTGATCGACCGCATCGATCGTGCCGCGCTGGCGCACGGCGGCGTCGCGACACCGGCGCAGACGCACGACGCGCAGCCGCTGCGCATCGTCTCCTGCGGGCTGCCGTTGCCGGGCCATGAACTGCGCGTGGTCGACTCAAGCGGGCGCGAGTTGTCCGAACGCGAGCAGGGGCGCGTGCAATTTCGCGGCCCGTCCAGCACCCAGGGCTACCTTAACAATCCAAGCGCCAATGAACGGCTGTTCGACGGCGACTGGCTGAACACCGGCGACCTCGGCTACATGGCCGGCGGCGAGCTGTTTCTCTGCGGGCGCGAGAAAGACATCATCATCCGCGGCGGCCTGAACATTCACCCGCAGGAGCTCGAATCCGCGGTGGCCCGGCTCGCCGGCATACGCAAGGGCGGCGTGGCGGTCTTTGCGGCCACCGACGCGCGCAGCGGCACCGAACGGCTGGTCGTGCTGGCGGAGACCCGGGTCGACGAGGCCGAACCGCGCCGGCAGCTCATTCAGGCGATCACTGCGCTGTCGGTCAGCTTGCTCGGCGCGCCGGCCGACGACGTGGTGCTGGCGCCGCCGCGCTCGGTCCTCAAGACCTCGAGCGGCAAGACCCGCCGCGCCGCCTGCCGCGAACTCTACGAACAAGGCCGGCTCGGCGAGACGCAACGTGCGCCGTGGCAGCAATGGCTGGCGCTGGCGGCCACGGCCGCCGCGGCGCGCGCACGCCGCGCACGGCGATCTGCGGGCCGCTGGGCGTGGGGCCTGTGGGCCTGGTGGGTGTTCTGTTCGCTCAGTGCCGTGGCGTGGTGTGCGGTGATGGTGCTGCCGGGGGTGGCCTTGCGCCGACGTGCTGCCTGGATGCTGGCGCGGGCGGCGATCCGGCTGATCGGCTTGCCGTTGCGGGTCAAAGGCCTGGAGCGGCTGGCGGCGGTCGGGCCGCGCATTGTCGTCGCCAACCACGCCAGCTATCTCGACGCGATCTTGCTGGGCGCGGTGTTGCCGCCCGACTTCTCTTTCATTGCCAAGCGCGAACTCGCCGACGTGGCGCTGATCGGCGCGGCACTGCGCCGGCTGGGCGCCGTCTTCGTCGAGCGCTTCGATGCCGCGCAAGGCGTCCTGGACACCCAGGCGCTGCAGGCGCGCGTGCGCGGCGGCGAATCGATGGTGTTCTTTCCCGAAGGCGGCTTTCGGCGAGCGAGCGGACTGCAGCCGTTCAAGCTTGGCGCGTTCATCGTTGCCACGGAGACCGGAACACCTTTGGTGCCGGTCACGCTGAACGGCACGCGCTCGCTGCTGCGCGACGAAGCCTGGCTGCCGTACCGCAGCAAGATCGAGGTGACGATCGGCGCGGCAATCGCACCTGCCGGAGCAGGCTGGAAGCACGCGTTGACACTGCGTGATGCGGCGCGCAAGTCGATCGCAGCAGCGCTCGCGGAGCCTTGCTGAAGGGTCGAAGCCGCGATGAATCTCTTTGCGCAGGAGGCACTCAACGACGGCGTCGGCAAGCGCGAAGTCTTCGCTTGGGCGATGTACGACTTCGCCAACTCGGGCTACACCACGGTTGTCCTGACAGCAGTGTTCAGTGCCTACTTCGTCGGCGTGGTCGCAGGCGGTGCCGCCTGGGCCACGCTCGCCTGGACGCTGGCCATCTCGGCGTCGAGCCTGATCGTGATGCTCACCATGCCGGCGATCGGCGCTTACGCCGATCTCAGGGCGGCCAAGAAGCGCCTGCTCGCGCTGTCGACCGCCGGCTGCGTGATCGCCACCGCCGCGTTGACGCTGGCAGGCCGCGGCGACGTCTGGCTAGCCGTTGCGGCGGTGCTGCTTTCGCACACGTTCTACTCATACGGCGAATCGCTGATCGCCGCGTTCCTGCCCGAGCTCGCGCGCGACGACGCCATGGGTCGCGTGTCCGGTTGGGGCTGGAGCTTCGGCTATCTCGGCGGCATGCTGACGCTCGGCCTGGGGCTGGTTTACGTGGCGACGGCGCAGGCGCGCGGCGAGTCGGCCGACGCATTCGTGCCGGTCGTGATGCTCATCACCGCCGCCATCTACGGCCTGGCCTCGCTTGCGACCTTCGCCTGGTTGCGAGAACGCTCGAGCCCCCAGACGCCGACCCGAGCAGGCGGTGCTGGCCTGAGGGCATCGCTGCAGCGCCTGGCGCTGACCTGGCAGCAGTCCCGGCGCTTCCGCGACCTGCGCTTCTTGCTCGCCTGCTGCGCCTGCTACCAGGCGGGAATCTCCGTTGTGATCACGCTGGCGGCGGTCTACGCCGAGCAGGTACTCGGTTTCGAGCAAGCCGACACGATGCGTTTGATTTTCCTGGTCAACATCGCCGCCGTGGCGGGTGCATTTGCCTTCGGCTACTGGCAAGACCGCGTCGGCTACAAGCGCTCGCTCGCATTCACGCTCGTCGGCTGGTTCTCGATGACCTTGCTTGCGGGCTTCGCCACCGGGCCAGCGATGTTCTGGGCCGCCGCCGTCATCGCCGGGCTGTGCATGGGGTCGAGCCAGTCGGCCGGCCGTGCCATGGTCGGGCTGCTCACGCCGCCCGATCGCAAGGCCGAGTTCTTCGGGCTGTGGAGCTTTGCCACCAGTCTTGC
>JANONH010000180.1:0-4570 GCA_031420735.1 Methylibium sp. | reverse complement strand
CTCAAAGCCGCTCACCTGGCCCGCACGGCTCGAGCGCTTTGAGACCACAGGCCGCATGCCCAAGCGCTTCTGGATGACGCTCGACCCCAAGGATCGGCGGCGTGCCGCCATCGGCGGCAGGTTTGCCGAAGTGTGCAGCGCCCTCGAGCGACTGGCCGCACTGGAAGAAAACCCGCGGTCCGCATAAGCCGACTAGTACTGCGTTGCGTCAATGAACTTACAAATGAAATCGATGCATTCGTTCGTCAGGCTAGGCGCAAACCGCAGCCATAGCCGTAGCTATGGCGAGGATTTGCAACGACGCATGGCGGACGAATGCGCGATTTCATGTAAGCGGTTTGGCGGAACGCAGTACTAGGTCGCAGCCAGGCGCATCGGCCTGGCCGGCCTCGGCTTCAACCCATGTGCAGGCCGCCGTTCACGGAAAAATCGGCGCCTGTTGCGAACCCGGACTCATCTGAGGCCACCCAAGAGACCATCGAGGCAATGTCCTCCGGCGTACCCAGGCGCTTCACGGGAATGGTTGCGACGATCTTGTCGAGCACGTCTTGGCGTATCGAGCGAACCATGTCGGTCCCGATGTAGCCGGGACTCACGGTGTTGACGGTCACGCCTTTGCTGGCGACCTCTTGTGCCAAGGCCATGGTGAAGCCGTGCATGCCGGCCTTGGCCGCCGAATAGTTGGTTTGGCCGAACTGGCCTTTTTCGCCGTTGACCGAAGAGATGTTGATGATCCGGCCCCAGCCGGCATCGGTCATTTCGTCGATCACCTGCTTGGTGACGTTGAATAGGCTGTTGAGGTTGGTGTCGATCACCGCGGCCCAGTCGTCGCGGCTCATTTTGCGGAACATGCCGTCGCGCGTGATGCCCGCGTTGTTGACGAGCACGCCGACCACGCCGTGCTGTTCCCTGACCGCTTTGAATGCAGCCACAGTCGAGTCCCAGTCCGACACATTGCCGACCGACGCGTAAAAGCCAAACCCGAGCGCCGACTGCTCGTCGAGCCACTTCTTGAAGTCGCGGCTCGGACCACAACCCGCAATAACGGTAAAGCCGTCCTTGTGCAAGCGCTGGCAAAGCGAGGTACCGATACCTCCCATACCGCCGGTGACGTAAGCGACTTTTTTGCTCATCTCTTAACTCCTGAGTGGTTGTATAAAGTTTGCAAACGCCGTCTCTCTGCGAACCGGGCCCCGATCGGGGGCGGACGACGCACGGCGTCGGGGCTCGGGGTGCTCATAGGGTGTCCCGGACTCCTGCCGGGGTCAAGCGGATTCGCCCGGGGTGCCGGAGCTCGATGCGCCACTCGCCTCTGAGGGTGTGAATCAATCCGGCGTGTCCGAGCGGGGCGCGGGGTTGCGCACAATCAAGGCGCAAAGCACGGCCGTAGCTCGGGCTACGGCGAGCATTTGCAACGCCGAGTGGGCGCGATATGGCGACACGAGCGGGCATGACGGATTGGTCCACACCCTCTCAGCGCTCGACGGTGAGCGCCACGCCCATGCCGCCACCGATGCACAGCGAAGCAATGCCGCGGCGGCTGCCGCGGCGGCGCATCTCATACAGCAGCGTCACGAGAATTCGACAGCCGGACGCACCGATCGGGTGGCCGATGGCAATGGCGCCTCCGTTGACGTTGACCTTGGTCGTGTCCCAGCCCATTTCCTTGTGGACCGCGCACGCCTGAGCCGCGAAAGCCTCGTTAATTTCCAGCAAGTCGAGCTCGGACGCCTTCCAGCCGGCGCGCTCGAGTGCAAGTTTGCTGGCGGGCACTGGGCCCATGCCCATATAGGCCGGGTCCACGCCGGCGCTGGCATAAGAGGCAATGCGCGCCAGCGGCTCGAGCCCAAGCGCCCGGGCCTTGGCCGCGCTCATGACGAGCACCGTGGCAGCACCGTCGTTGAGCCCCGATGCATTGCCGGCCGTCACGCCGCCCGCCTTGTCGAAGGCGGGGCGCAGGCCGGCCAGGGTTTGCGCGTTCGACTTGCGGTTGATGAATTCGTCGGCCGCAAAGGCAATCGCTTCGCCGCCTTTCTGAGCGATGGAAATGGGCGTGATCTCGTCTGCGAACTTGCCTGCATCTTGAGCCGCTGCCGCCTTCTGCTGGGACCCGAGTGCCAGGGCGTCCTGTTGTTCGCGCGTGATGCCGTATTTCTTGGCGACGTTCTCGGCCGTGATGCCCATGTGCACCTGGTTGTAAACGTCCTGGAGGCCGTCGACGATCATGGAGTCGACCATCTTCCAGTCGCCCATGCGTTGGCCCACGCGCGAGCCCAGCAGCACGTGCGGCGCCAGGCTCATGTTTTCTTGGCCGCCAGCCACCACGATGTCGGCGTCGCCGTCGCGCACCGCCTGGGCCGCCAGCATGACGGCTTTGAGCCCGGAGCCGCACACCACATTGATCGTCATCGCCGCGACCGCATGCGGCAGGCCCGCGCCGAGCGTCGCCTGCCGCGCAGGGTTTTGCCCGCTGCCGGCCGTGAGCACTTGACCCAGGATGACTTGACTCACCTGGTCGGCCGCCACGCCACTGCGCTGCAGCAAACTCTTGATGACGCAGGCGCCCAACTCGGGCGCCGGGGTTTTTGCCAGGGTGCCGCCAAACTTGCCCACCGCCGTACGGGTGGCTGCGACGATCACGATGTCGGTGCTCATTCAGTGTCTTCTTGCTTGCTCATCCTCATACCCTCACCCGCACGTAACGGCCCGGGGCAGGTTCCAGGGCCGGGTGCGCCCGGTCGCCGGGTTTCTTGGGAGCGGCCACGCGCGCTCCGGCACGCGGCGCCAGCCAGGCGAGCCACGCCGGCCACCAGCTGCCGGGGTGTTCGACGGCGCCGTCGAGCCATGCTTCGGCCGTCGGGGGCAGCTTGCTCGAAACCCAATGGCTGCGCTTGTTTTTCTGCGGCGGGTTGATCACGCCGGCAATGTGGCCCGAAGCCCCCAGGACGAACTGCGTCTTGCCCGACAGGACATGGGCCGAGCCGTAGGCGCTGTGCCAAGGCACGATGTGATCCTCGCGAGACGCGTAGATGAAAGCGGGCATGTCGAGCCGTCGAAGGTCGAGCTTCTCGCCGCAGACTGTGAGCTTGTCGGGCTTGACCAGGTTGTTCTCCAGGTAGGTGTGGCGGAGATACCAGCAGTACATCGGGCCGGGCAGGTTGGTCGAGTCCGAGTTCCAGTAGAGCAAATCGAACGGCGGTGGCGTCTCGCCTTTCAGGTAGTTGCCAACGACGTAGTTCCACACGAGTTCGTTGGGCCGCAGGAAGCTGAAGGTTCTGGCGAGCTCCTTGCCTTCGAGCAAGCCGTGTTGTCCCAAGGCGCTCTCTCGCATGCGCACCATGTTTTCGTCGACGAAGAGGTCGAGCACGCCGGTGTCGCTGAAGTCGAGGAAGGAGGTCAGGAGCGTCATGCTCTCGGCGGCCTTTTCGCCGCGCGCCGCCAGCACCGCCAGTCCGCAGGCCAGCAGCGTGCCGCCGATGCAAAAGCCAAGCGTGTTGATCGTCTCCTGACGGCTGATGGCTTGCACTTCGCCGATAGCGCGGATGACGCCGTCCTCGATGTAGTCGTCCCAGGTCTTGTCGGCGATCGACTCGTCGGCATTGACCCAACTGAGCATGTAGACCCGGTGACCCTGCGAGACGGCATGCCGCACGAACGAGTTGTCGGGTTGAAGGTCGAGGATATAAAACTTATTAATGCACGGCGGCACGATCAACAAGGGCCGCTCGTGCACCTGTGGCGTCAGCGGCGCGTACTCAACGAGCTGGAACAACTCGTTCTCGAACACCACCGACCCCGGAGAGTTTGCGACGTTGCGCCCGACTTCGAACCCGCTTTCGTCGGTCTGCGACACATGCCCTTGCTGCACGTCATGCCACAAGTGCTGCATGCCTTGCGCAAGGCTCTGCCCCCGCGTTTCCAGGGCCTTGCGCTGCGCTTCGGGGTTGAGCGCGAGGTAGTTCGAAGGGGCCGTCGCGTCGGCCCATTGCTGCACTGCGAAACGGATGCGTTGACGGGTTTTTTCGTCGGCCTTCACATGCTCAGCCAACTCGAGCAAAGTGCGCGCGTTGAGCAAATGCAAGCTAGCCAAGTAGGTCGAGCTCGGGTTGGCGAGCCATTCGTCGGCCGCAAACCGTCGGTCCGACAGCGCCGCGCCCCGATCGCCCGGTGCCGCAGCTCGGTTCCACAGTTCGGCGGCTTGCCGGACATAAGTCGTCTGCAAAGCCGCCAGGGCACCCGCGGGCAGGTCGAAACCTGCAAAACCCTTTAACGACTCGGCCAACTGAATCGCGAGTTGATCGGCAGCGGGCGCTGCTGCGCCGGTCTTGCCCGCAGTGGCTGTGTCCATGTGTCTCCTTCTTTATGCTCTTGGACGGCGCCTCTCGCCCCGGGGGCTTGGCAGCGCCCGGGCTCGCGTGTCCGAGCTTTAGTCCATTATGCGAACTCGGCTTGCGCAAAACTGAATGCACGAGCATTTCTTACTTACTTTGGGCCGCCGGATGTACATCGTCGCCATCGCCTGGCTCTACGTCGCCCTCATGATGGCCATCGCCGAAGCCACCCATGCGCG
>JANONH010000179.1:0-1627 GCA_031420735.1 Methylibium sp. | reverse complement strand
GCCAGCTTCGATGCGCGCCACTGCCTGCAACTTGCGCGCGGCCTGGTGGCGGCGAAGGTTCGCAACCAGCGCACCTTGCTGCGCCGCAACTGGAAGCGCGGCGAAATGTCCGAGGCGCTGCTGGCGCAGTTCACGCAAGACATCGACGCCGCCGTAGATGCCGCCCACCAAGAAGTTGTCGGCGAGCGATATGTGCAGACCAAACCACGGCAGCGCAATCAGGTTGGCAGCGAAGTTGATTGAAAAGCCAATCGCCACCTGAGCCGCGGCGCTCGAGCTGCGCAAAGGCCTCGCGCAGCTCTTGCAGCAGCTCGCGCGAGCCGGTGACGTTGATGCTCAGCAGGTTGCTCATGGTCTAGACTGGCGGCGCTGATGTCAGTGGCGACCGGGAAAACAGCGCTGCCGGTCGGGTGTCTCCACTGCGGAGTTCATCGTATGCGGGTTTTGCCTTCCGCCTGGCTTCAGCACCCTTCACGGCGACCCCCACAACACTGCTGGCCGTGGCCAACCGGATGCAGCAGGTTTTCCGAGGCCTCGTGCCTCGGCCTCATTGAAGCGCTGCTCCACTCCGAGCGGCAGGAAGATCGGCCGCGTCCTTAGGCAGACCGCTACGACAAGACCATCACAGCCGGTGCCAAGCCGAGCTTCTTGGCATGCCGGGCAAACTTGCGGTCATCGAATGTTGCGACGCTGTCGCAAGATTTGTAGCTCGCGTGGTGCAGCGCGTCAGCGAACTCGATGCCCGCTTCGCAGTTGAAAAGCGCCTGTTCGACATCGCAGTCCTCGACAGTGATGTGTGCCTGCTCGAGCAGGTGCCGCATGACGGATGCCACCTCGGCTTGGTCGAAGCGGTAGTAGCCGCGCATGACCCACTTGAGCTCGAGGACCACCGACTTGCTCACCATCAGGGGCTGGCCCGACTCGATGAGGCGCCGAGCTGCCAGGCGTTGGCGCTGTGCCTGGGCGTCCGTTGCGTCGTCGATGTAGTGCCGGGCGAGAACGTTGGTGTCCAGGCCGATCATCGCTTGTGCACGGGCTTGAGCAACACGGCGGAGTCGAAGTCCGCCGGCACGGCGGCACGCCGGCTCTTGAGCATGCCGAACCCGCTGCGGGCCTCGCCCGTAGGCGAGCTGCGGACCCGCATCTCGACATGGTCGCCGACCAGCGAGAACTCGATGCGGCTGCCCTGCCGGATGCCGAGCTGTTGCCGGAGATTTTTCGGAATGGTGACCTGCCCTTTGCTGGTGACTGACGTGACTTTCATAGCGCCTCCAAGCATTGCGCGATAAAACTAACGAAACCAGGCCGATATGTTGCGGCTCGATTCGTTGGCCCGCGTTGGCACGAGTCCGCTCGGCCCGGCAGCGAAAAAGGCCGCCCGGTTGCCCGGACGGCCTTTTGATCTTCGCGCTTGCGCCGTGCCCTGGAAGGGCCGGTGCAGGCCTGCGATTACTTCGCTGCGAACGGGTGGGTGGCGGTGCCTTTCTTGGCCACCACTTCGCGGGCGGTCGGCGAGCCGGTGACGGCGCGCTTGATCGACTCCTTGACGGCTTGGTAGTTGTAGTCCTGGATCTTCTTGTCGTCTTCGGCCATCCAGTGGATGAACACGCCGACGCAAATGAAGAGG
>JANONH010000178.1:0-3660 GCA_031420735.1 Methylibium sp. | reverse complement strand
ACGCCGTTCGGGCCGCAGGCGTCGAACACGCGCGTCTCGCCGCCGAGCACGCCGCGGCGGCCGACGAAAACGACCGCCACGAAGTCGACGCCGTCGCGGTGGGCGCCTTCGGGCGTGGGCCGCCCGACGCCGCCTTCGGTGTCGATGCGAAAGGCATGCGCCTCGATGTACCAGCGGCCGCCTTGCGGCGCCCGCACCGCGGCGAACAGCGCGCCCAGGCCCTGCAGCAGCGCCGCGAAAGCCGGCTCGGCGCACAGGCGCTCGTCGAGCGGCTCGAACCAGCGCTCCATGCCGCCGTGCAGCGCGTTGTAGGTGGTCGGCTGCCAGTGCGCGCGGCGTGGCGCGGCCTCCAGGTGGGGCGCACTCAGCGTCTGGATAAAGCAGCCATGGCGGCGCTGGCGGTAGTGGCCGCCGTCCTTGAGGTAGAGGTCGGGCCGCAGGTCGTTCCAGAACGGCGTGGTGGCCTCGAGCTGCGCCAGCGGCTGGCTGGTCAACGCCTCCAGCGCGGCTGGATTGAGCACGCAAAAACCCTGTGCATGCAGGCGTTCGCGGGCGGCCTCGCGGGCCAGCGGCATTTGAAGATCGACGTGCATGGTGGGCTCGGACTCGGCGGGCGCGAAAGACTAGCATGCGCATGCAGCGCGTTGCCATTGCATGGCCCCAGCGCCCGCAGCGTCGCGCGTCGGTGCGCGACGCTGCGGGGGACAATGCGCAGCAATCTGCGGCCCCCGGTGGGCGCTTCCGACAATGGAGACATGCATGCAAGCACCAGACCCGCTGCACGATGGGCTGACTGCGCTGGCCACTCATCTGGCCGAGCGCCGCGAGGACATCCTGCGCGCTTGGCGAACGGCGGTGCGGCGCGATCCCGAGCTGACGACCGGCGATTCCTTGCCGATTTCGCAATTGCACGATCACCTGCCGAACCTGCTCGAGTCGTTTGCACAGGCGCTGCTGGCCGAGAACGGCCGAGACAGCGCCGCGTCCAAAGCCAGCCAGGTCGAGGACGCGGCGGCGCACGGCCTGCAACGCTGGCAGCAAGGCTATGACCTGCGTGAGGTGACGCGCGAGCTGGGCCGTTTGAACCTGTGTCTGGTCGATGAACTCGAGCGCTTCGAGCGCGCTCGCCCGGAGTTGTCGCGCGAGGTCGGCTTCACGGCGCGCCGCCGCCTGTCCGAGCTGTTCAACGACGCGGTCGGCGAGAGCACGAGCGAGTACTTCGCGCTGCAGCAGATTGAAGCCGCCGGCCATGTCCGCGACCTCGAGCAGGCCTTGGTGCAGGTGCGCGAAATCGAGCGGCAGCGCGCCGAGTTGTGGCGCCAGGTGGCGCACGACCTTCGGGGCAATCTCGGCGTGGTGACGAACGTGACCAGCGGGCTCTCGCGCGACGATCTGGCGAGCCCCGTGCGCGAAAAATTCCTGCGCATGCTCACGCGAAATGTCTCGTCGCTGCACGCCTTGCTCGACGACGTGATCGACTTCGCGCGCTTGCAGGCCGGCCAAGAGCACCGCCAGGTCGCCTCGTTCGACGCGGCGTTGCTGCTGCGCGAATTGTGCGAAGGTCACCAGCAGTTCGCCGCCGATCGCGGCCTGGTGCTGAACGCCGTCGGGCCGCCCACCTGGGTGGTGGACGGCGACGCCGTCAAGGTCCGGCGCGTGGCGCAGAACCTCCTGCTCAATGCACTTAAATACACGCAGCACGGCAGCGTGTCGGTCGCTTGGGGCGCCAGCGCCAGCGACGACGCGCGCCGCTGGGTGCTGACCGTCGAGGACACCGGCCCGGGCTTTCATGCCGGGCCGGGCGCGCCCTTGGCCGGCGCGATGGAGCAGGCCACGAGCGAAGCGAAGCTGCTCGAACCGGGCGCTGCCGCAGAGCCCGCCGACAGCGCAGCGGACGGGGCGCAAAAAGCCCCATCGCGCGACCCGCGCCCCGTTCACCAGCAGCCCGGCGAAGGGGTCGGCCTGTCCATCGTCAAGCGACTCTGCGAACTGCTGGACGCGTCCGTCGAACTCGAGACCGGGCCAAGCACAGGCACGAGCTTTCGCGTGCTGTTTCCGCGCCGCTACGCGAGCTGACGGCCCGGTCATGACCGCCGTCTTCCCCCTGCTGGCCGCCGTGGCCGCCTACCTGCTGGGCTCGCTGTCCTTTGCCATCATCGTGAGCCGTGTCTTCGGGCTGGCCGACCCGCGCAGTTACGGCTCGGGCAACCCCGGGGCGACCAATGTGCTGCGCTCGGGCCACAGGCCTGCCGCGGTGGCGACCCTGCTGCTCGATGCCTCCAAAGGCGCGGCGGCGGTGTGGCTGGTGCAGGCTTTCGGTGCGCCCCTTGGTCTGGGCGAGGGCAGCGAGGCGCTGGTGGGCCTTGCGGCTTTTGTCGGCCATCTGTGGCCGGTGTTCTTCGGCTTCAAGGGCGGCAAGGGCGTGGCCACGGCGGCCGGCGTGCTGCTGGCGCTCAACCCCTGGCTGGCGCTCGCCACGCTGGCAAGCTTTGCCATCATCCTGGCCTTCTCTCGCTATGTGTCGCTGGCTTCCATCGTGGCCGCCGCGTTCGCGCCCTTCTACCAGTTGCTGATCTGGGGTGCCGGGCCGCAGGCCATCGCCATTGCGGTGATGGGCCTCTTGCTGGTGTGGCGGCACGGCGCCAATATCAAGAAGCTGCTGGCCGGCACCGAAAGCAAGTTCGGCCAAAAGCCGCGCGCCACCCCGCCCCTCACCAAACCGCACAAGGCCCGCCACCCATGACCCTGCACGACATCGAACGTTTCGACACCGGCCCGCGCATGTCGGAGATGACGGCGCACAAGGGCACCCTCTACCTCGCCGGGCAAGTGGCGGCCGACGCCACGCAAGACATTCGCGGCCAGACCCAGCAGGTGCTGGCCGCGATCGACGCACTGCTGGCCCGCGCCGGCAGCAGCAAGTCGCGGCTCCTGCGCGTGGAGATCTTCCTCGCCGACATCGCCGACTTCGCGGCGATGAATGAGGTGTGGGAGGCCTGGTTGCCCTCGGGCGCTGCGCCGGCCCGCGCCACCGTGCAGGCCGCGCTGGCGAGGCCGGCGTGGAAGGTCGAGCTGGTGGTCACGGCGGCGGGCTGAGCGGCGTGAGGTTCTGCTTGCAGACGGATAGCGACGCTTTGTAAACCGCTCGAAATTCAAGGCCCGCTGCGTGCTTGATCGTGCTTGGCGCGATACGGCGCGGCGCCCGCGCTCATGCCGGACGCCGTGCGCCAACGCCGGCAGTTGCGCGCCAGCACCCCGCGGGTCCGTGCGGCGTCGAGCTCGGCCAGCACCATGCCTTCGCCGTCTTCCGCCCGCACCGCCAGCACCTCGCCCCACGGGCCCACGGCCATGCTGGATCATTGAAGGGGCCAAGTCGATTGTCCGAGCCTTCACACACGGTAGGCCGTTTGACGCTGCGCGTCATCTTGGCCGAGCGCAAGGTAATCGGCGTGATGAGGACATCAGCCTGGCCGAGCGCGTTGCAGCTGTTGACGGGATAGCCCCCGTGAATCGGGGATAGGAAGCCTGTTCTACGGCGTCGTCCCCCCCACGGCCGCATCATGGTCGGGCACACTTGCAGCCACGATTAAAAACCGGGAGCGAAACATGGCCAAGACCTTTTCCCTTCGTGGCCTTGCCGCAGCCGCAGCAACAGCTTTA
>JANONH010000177.1:0-2516 GCA_031420735.1 Methylibium sp. | reverse complement strand
GGTCGTCCAGGCCCCAGCCGAACACGCCGTTGCAGACGATCAGGTCCTGGCTTTCGGCCCCGAAGTGCTCTGCCGCGCGCGACGCACAGGCGACCGCATGCTGGCGTCGGCTGCCGTGGCGAGCGGCAGCGGGGTCGATGTCGAGCGTGCGAAAGCGGTGCTGCGCGAAGTGCGTGTCCTCGTAGGCCGCCGTGTCCGCGCTGGCGCCCACGAACAGCACGTCGAGCGGCCCCGGCCGTGCTGCGTGGTGGGCGAGGACCGTGTCTTCGAGCAAGCGCCGGTCAGCCGAGCGCAGCGCATGCGCGAAGCCGAGCGGGCGCGCGGCGCGCTGCAGCGCCACGCGCAGCGGCCACAGCAGCGCCGGAGCGAGCAGGCCCAGGACGCCATCGCGACCCGCCTTGCCGGCCGTCATCGGCCCACGCCCTTCCAGCGCCGCAGCAGCAGAGCGTTGCCCACTACGCTCACGCTGCTCATGGCCATGGCCGCGCCGGCGATCACCGGCGTGAGCAGGCCCAGGGCCGCGAGCGGAATGCCCACCACGTTGTAGACGAAGGCCCAGAACAGGTTCTGCCGGATCTTGGCGTAGGTGCGGCGCGAGATGTCGATGGTGTCGGCCACCAGCGCGATGTCGCCGCGCATCAGCGTCACGCCCGCGGCATGCATGGCGACATCGGTGCCGTTGCCCATGGCGATGCCGACGTCGGCTGCGGCCAGTGCCGGCGCATCGTTGATGCCGTCGCCGACCATCGCCACGCGCGTGGCGGCGTCCCTGCGCAAGGACGCCACCAGCGCCGCCTTGTCTTCAGGCAGCACCTGCGCATGCACCTCGTCGATGCCGAGCAGGCGCGCCACCGCCTCGGCGCTGCCGCGGTTGTCGCCGCTCACCAGCACCGTGTGCACGCCTTGCGCGCGCAAGTGGCGCAGCGCCTCGGCGGCGCCGGTCTTGACCTCGTCGCCGAAGGCGAGCAGGCCCAGCAGCCGCGGCGCCTGGCTCACGTCGGCCAACCACGAGACGCTGCGGCCTTCGGCCTGCAGCGCCGCGGCGCGCGCTTCGAGGGCGGCCGGGCGCGCCACCTTCAGCTCGTCGAGGTAGCGGCTGCTGCCAAGGCGCAGCTCGCGCCCGCCGACGCGGCCGGCCACCCCGCGGCCAGGCACCGCCCGGACCTCGCTGGCCGGCGCGAGCTCGAGCCGCGCTTGCTGCGCCGCAGCCACCACCGCGCGGCCGAGCGGGTGTTCGCTCTGCGCCTGCAGCGCGGCGGCGAGCGCGAGCAGCGCCTTAGCGTCGCCGTCAACGGCCTCGTGCGCCACCCGCCGCGGCCGGCCTTCGGTGAGCGTGCCGGTCTTGACGAACGCCACCACCGTGAGCGCGTGTGCCACTTCCAGCGCCTCGGCGTCCTTGATCAAGATGCCGCGGCGCGCCGCCACGCCGGTGCCGGCCATGATGGCCGCAGGCGTCGCCAGACCCAGTGCGCACGGGCAGGCGATGACCAGCACCGCCACCGCATGCAGGATCGCCGCATCCCAACGGCCCGCACCCAGGCCCCAGCCGAGCAGCGTGAGCAAGGCGATGCCCAGCACCACCGGCACGAACACCGCGCTCACGCGGTCCACCACGCGCTGGATCGGCGCCTTGACCGCTTGCGCCGACTCGACCATGCGCACGATGCGGGAGAGCGTCGACTCAGGCCCGAGCGCCGTGCAGCGCAACCGCAGCACGCCCTCGCCGTTGACGGCGCCACCGGTCACGCGATCCCCCGCTTGCTTGGCCACCGGCAGGCTCTCGCCGGTGATCAGCGATTCGTCAACGTGGCTATCGCCTTCCTGCACCACGCCGTCCACCGGCACGCTTTCGCCGGGGCGCACCAGCACCTCGTCGCCCAGGATCACCTGCGAGAGTGGCAGTTCGATCTCGTGCCCGCCGCGGCGCACGCGGGCGGTCTGCGGCCGCAGCGCCTCGAGCGCGCGGATCGCCTCGGTGCTCTGGTGCTTGGCGCGCGCCTCGAGCCACTTGCCGAGCAGCACCAGCGTGATGACCACCGCCGAGGCTTCGAAATAAAGCTGCGGCATCGTGCCGCTACGGGCTGCTACGAACCACTGCCACACGCTCAGGCCGTAAGCCGCCGACGTGCCCAGCGCCACCAGCAGATCCATGTTGCCGGCGCCCGCTCGCAGCGCTTTCCAGCCGGCGCGGTAGAAGCGCGCGCCGAGCCAGAACTGCACCGGTGTGGCCAGCACGAACTGCAGCCAGGGCTCGGCCATCCAGTGGCGGCCGAACAGCACGCCCACCATGGGCAGCGCCAGTGGCAGCGACAACAGTGCCGCGAGCGCGACCGGCCACCCCGGCGCGCCGGGCCGCGCCCGTTGCGGCAAAGCCCTGCCGTCTGCCGCCTCGCTCAAGCGGCGCGCCGAGTAGCCGCCGGCCTGCACCGCCGCCAGCAAGGCGGCGTCGTCCACTGCACCGGCGAGCTGCACGGTGGCCCGCTCGGTGCCCAGGTTGACGGCCACCGAGGCCACGC
>JANONH010000176.1:0-7900 GCA_031420735.1 Methylibium sp. | reverse complement strand
GATGGCCGAGAAGTGTGCGAACACGTCTTCGCCGCCGCCTTCGGGTTCGATGAAACCAAAACCCTTGGCGTCACTGAACCACTTGACCGTGCCTGTTGTCATGCTGCTCTCCTGATCCCCGAGAAGATTCTGGGGAAAGGTAGATGCGCTTGTCAAGGGCCGGTCCAGGTTTGGCCGGGCGTGGCTTCGACAGCGAGCTTCAATGTCAGCGTGGTGTGAGCTTGTGATCGACACGATCGTTGCCATATCAATCACAACGACTACACCCGCGGCGACTCTATAGAATGAATTCACCATGCCGGCCGACCCTCCCGTAACACCCGACCCTCCCGTTCCAGGCGTCAAGCCGGACGACGGGCAGGGTGCGGTTGTGGCCGAGCGCAAACCGCAACGCACGGCACCGCCCAAGATGTTCCAGGTGGTGCTCCTGAACGACGACTACACCCCGATGGAGTTTGTCGTGATGGTCGTGCAAGAGTTTTTTCAGCACGACCTGGAAACGGCGACGCTCATCATGCTCAAGATCCACCACGAGGGGCGGGGCGTGTGCGGGGTGTTCTCGAAAGACGTCGCCGCGACCAAGGTCGATTCGGTGCTCTCCGCCGCAAAGCGGTCGGGGCACCCGTTGCAATGCACTATGGAGGCCGCATGATTGCGCAAGAGTTGGAAGTGAGCCTGCACATGGCGTTCGTCGAAGCTCGCCAGCAGCGACATGAGTTCATCACGGTAGAGCACTTGCTGCTCGCACTGCTCGACAACCCGTCGGCCGCTGAGGTGCTGCGCGCATGCTCGGCCAACCTCGACGATCTGCGCAAGAGCCTCACGCAGTTCATCAAGGAAAACACGCCCACCGTCGGTGGCACCGATGAGGTGGACACCCAGCCCACGCTCGGTTTTCAGCGCGTCATCCAGCGCGCCATCATGCACGTGCAGTCCACCGGCTCGGGCAAGAAAGAGGTCACTGGCGCTAACGTGTTGGTCGCCATCTTCGGCGAAAAGGACTCTCACGCCGTCTATTACCTGCATCAGCAAGGCGTCACGCGGCTCGACGTGGTTAATTTCATCGCCCACGGCATCAAGAAATCCGAGCCACCCGAGCCTGCCAAGGGCAGCGAGGGCAATGCGGCCGAAAGCGACAAGGAAGACGCAGGCGACGGCAAGGGCACGCCACTCGACCAGTTCACCCAGAACCTTAACCAGCTTGCACGCGACGGCAAGATCGACCCCCTGATCGGCCGCGAGCTCGAGGTCGAGCGCGTCATCCAGGTGCTGTGCCGCCGCCGCAAGAACAACCCGCTGCTGGTGGGCGAGGCGGGCGTGGGCAAGACGGCGATCGCCGAGGGCCTGGCCTGGCGCATCACGCAAAACGAGGTGCCGGAAATCCTGGCCGACGCCACCGTCTACTCGCTCGACATGGGCGCGTTGCTGGCCGGCACCAAATACCGCGGCGACTTCGAGCAACGCCTGAAGGGCGTGCTCAAGGCGCTCAAGGACCAACCGCACGCGGTCCTGTTCATCGACGAAATCCACACCCTCATCGGTGCGGGCGCCGCCTCGGGGGGCACGCTCGACGCCAGCAACCTGCTCAAGCCCGCGCTTGGCTCGGGTGCGCTCAAGTGCATTGGTGCCACCACCTTTACCGAATACCGCGGCATCTTCGAGAAAGACGCCGCGCTGTCCCGGCGTTTCCAGAAGATCGACGTGGTCGAGCCCTCGGTGGAGCAGACGATCGAGATCCTCAAGGGCCTCAAGTCGCGCTTCGAAGAGCACCACAGCGTGAAGTACGCGCTCGGTGCGCTGCAGGCTGCGGCCGAATTGAGCGCCAAGTTCATCAACGACCGGCATCTGCCCGATAAAGCGATCGACGTCATCGACGAAGCCGGAGCGGCGCAGCGGATCCTGCCCAAGAACAAGCAAAAGAAGACCATCACCCGCGCCGAGGTCGAGGAAATCGTCGCCAAGATCGCGCGCATTCCTCCGGCCAGCGTGAGCAACGACGACCGCAGCAAGCTCAAGAACCTCGACCGCGATTTGAAGAGCGTGGTGTATGGCCAAGACCCGGCGCTCGACGCGCTGGCCTCGGCCATCAAGATGGCACGCTCCGGCCTGGGCAAGCCCGACAAGCCGATCGGCAGCTTTCTCTTCAGCGGCCCCACCGGCGTGGGCAAGACCGAGGCGGCGCGCCAACTGGCCTTCATCCTCGGCATCGACCTCGTGCGCTTCGACATGTCCGAGTACATGGAGCGTCACACGGTGAGCCGCCTGATCGGCGCACCGCCCGGATACGTGGGCTTCGACCAGGGCGGCCTCATGACCGAGGCCATCACCAAGAAGCCGCATTGCGTGTTGCTGCTCGACGAGATCGAGAAGGCGCACCCGGACGTCTTCAACGTGCTGCTGCAGGTCATGGACCACGGCACCTTGACCGACAACAACGGGCGCAAGGCCGACTTCCGAAACGTCATCATCATCATGACGACCAACGCCGGCGCCGAGACCATGAACCGGGCGACCATCGGCTTCACCAACTCGCGCGAAAGCGGCGACGAGATGGCCGACATCAAGCGGTTCTTCACGCCCGAGTTCCGCAACCGGCTCGACGCGATCGTGAGCTTCAAGGCGCTCGACGAAACAG
Source organism: Methylibium sp. (assembly GCA_031420735.1). Lineage (GTDB taxonomy): Bacteria > Pseudomonadota > Gammaproteobacteria > Burkholderiales > Burkholderiaceae_C > Methylibium. The sequence continues at coordinate 5,265 of JANONH010000176.1, read as the reverse complement.
TCATCCTGCGCGTGGTCGACAAGTTCTTGCTGCAGCTCGAAGGCCAGCTCACCGAGAAGAAGGTCGACGCGACCTTCAGCGACGCCTTGCGCAAGCACCTTGCCAAGAAGGGCTTCGATCCGCTGATGGGTGCGCGCCCGATGCAGCGCCTGATCCAGGACACCATTCGCCGTGCCCTCGCCGACGAGTTGCTGTTCGGTCGCCTGGTCGATGGCGGTCGGCTCGCCGTGGACGTCGACGCCGAGGGCAACACGGTGCTCGACATCACGCCGGCCAAGAAGAGCGACAAACCCAAGGCCGAGCAGGCAACCACCGACTGACGGCTGGCGTCGGTTGGCAGAGACAAGCAAAGGGGGCCCGCGGGCCCCCTTTGCCTGGGCGTTTCTCAGCGCGGCGGCCGCGCTGCGGGGTCTTGCTTGAAGTAGCTGCAGAACAAGTCGTAGAGCTGCGGCTGCTCTTCGCGCAGGGCGTTCGGCGCCACGAAGAAGGCCTCGACGGTGACTGGAAAGAACTCCTCGATCGCTTCGGCACCGTAGGGGTCGAGAAAGGTGTCGCGGCCGCTTTCGAGCGAGCGGCAAAAGCGCGTGTAGGCGGCCTCCAGCACACGCTGCCAGTGCGCCCGCGCCGCACGATCGGGCAACGGCGGCAGGCCGTCGGCCGGGCGACCGTCGGCCATGTCGAGCACGTGCATGAATTCGTGGATGACGACGTTGTAGCCCTGGGCGGCCGACTCGCCGGCAGCGGCAACGTCGCGCCACGAGAGCATCACCGGCCCGCCCTCCATCGCTTCACCGACGAGGGTTTCGTCGTAGTGGTGCACGATGCCGTGCTCGTCTTGCCGTTCGCGCCGCGCCAGCACCTCGTCGGGGTGCACGACGATGCCGACAAAGGCGTCGTAGGCGCCGAGGTCGAGCCAGAGCAGCGGCAAGCAAGCTTGCGCGGCGATGGCCACGGCGATTTCGTCGCTCATCTCGAGCCCGCCGGCAGCAGTGAACTCCTTGCGCGAGAGGAACAGCGAGGCCAGCTCGCGCAGCCGTTGGCCGCCCGCGCCGCCCAAGTCGGCCAGGAAGGGGTAGCGATCGAGCGTGAGCCGCCACAGGGGCTCGGGAATGGCATGGGTGCGCAAGGCGCGGGCGTCGCGCTGGCGCCGCCACCACTCGGCGATCACGCCGGTGCGGCCGCGGGCAGGCGCTGCAGCCCGCGTGCCGTGAGACGCAGCACGCCCGAGCGCGGCGGCTCGCCGTCGAGGTCCCAATCGGTGAGCACCCAGCGGCGCAGGCCCGGGGCCAGCTCGCCGCAGCCGGGGCGGTGGGTGTGGCCGTGGATCTTTTGCGCGGTGCCGGCGGCGCGCATCCAGCTCGCGGCGATGTCGGCGTCGACGTCGGACCAGGCCGCGCTTTGCTGGTCGCGCTGGTGCTGCTGGCTGGCGTCGCGCATGCGCACAGCGAGTGCGCGACGCTCGGCCAGCGGGCGCGCCAGGAAGGCGGCCTGCCAGGCGGGGGCGCGCACTTCGGCGCGAAAGCGCTGGTAGTCGACGTCGTCCACACACAGGGCGTCGCCATGCGTGATCAGCACGCGGTGGCCGAATGCACAGAGCAGCGTCGGGTCGGCCAAGCTCACCATGCCGCAGTCGCGCAGCACGGCAGCGCCCACGAGAAAGTCGCGGTTGCCCGCCATGAAGCCCAGGCTCACGCGCGCGGCGGCCGCCTGCAAGACCTCGATCACACCGCTCTCGAAGCCGGCATGCCGGGCGTCGTCGCCGACCCAGGCCTCGAAGACGTCGCCGAGCAGGAACACCGCATCGGCCTTGGTTGCCCTCAAATGGGCATCGAAGGCGGCCAGCGTGCGGGGCTGCGCGGCCTGCAGGTGCAGGTCCGAGATGAAGTCGATCGCCTGCCACTCGCGCGGCGCCTCGAACTGCCAGAACTGCGGCAGCGCCCGCGCACGGGCGCTCGGCTGAGGCGCGACCGACGCCGTCATGGCAACAGCCCGGCTCTCGCGCCTCAGACGACGAGCGTCGCTCGCTGGAGGATCACGTCCTCGAGCGGTACGTCGTCGTGGCCGCCGCGGCGGCCAGTGGCCACGCTCTCCATGGCATCGACCACTTCCTTGCCGGCCACCACTTCGCCGAAAACGGCGTAGCCCCAGCCTTGCGCGCTCTCGGACTTGAAGTCGAGAAAGCCGTTGTCGCTGGCGTTGATGAAGAACTGCGAACTGGCCGAATGCGGCGCGTTGGTGCGCGCCATGGCCAGCGTGTACTTGCGGTTCTTCAGGCCGTTGTTGGCCTCGTTGTCGATGTTGGCCTGGGTGGATTTTTGCGTCATGCCGGGCTCGAAGCCACCGCCTTGGACCATAAAGCCCTTGATGACGCGGTGGAACACGGTGCCGTCGTAATGGCCCGCCGCGACATAAGCCAGGAAGTTGGCGACGGTCTTGGGCGCCTTGGCGTCGTCGAGGTCGACGCGGATGGTGCCGTGGTTGGTTTGCAGCTCGACGGTCTTGGTCATGTCACTTCTCCAGCGTGGCGCGTTTAATGAGCACCGGCTCGACCGGTACGTTTTGGTGCGGGCCTTTGTTGGCCGTGGGCAGGGCGCGGATTTTGTCGACCACGTCCATGCCCGACACGACCTTGGCAAACACCGCGTAGCCGTGCCCGTCGCGCGACATGGCTTGGTCGAGGAAGGCGTTGTCCTGCACGTTGATAAAGAACTGCGCGGTCGCCGAGTCGGGGTCGCCGGTGCGCGCCATGGCGACCGTGCCGCGCAGGTTCTTCAGGCCGTTCTTGCTCTCGAGCGCGATCGGCGCGCCGGTCTTCTTTTCGGCCATGGACGAATCCATGCCGCCACCCTGGATCATGAAGGTGGGGATGACGCGGTGAAAGACGGTGCCGTCGTAGTGGCCGCTCTTGACGTAGCCCAAGTAATTTTCGACAGTCTTCGGTGCCTTGGCGGGCTCGAGTTCGAGCACGATGTCGCCCTGGCTGGTGGCCAAGCGCACCTTCTGCGCCCAAGTGGCACCCGGGGCAATCGAGAGGGCCAGTGCCAACACGCCGGCCGCAGAAAAAATACTCACCTTCATCCGCAATTCTCCTGGTGTGCAAGTGGCGCGCCATGCGCCACCGCGGGGCATTGTCACCCTGCGCGCAGCCCCTCGTGCGCCCAGGGCCCATCGCTATACTGCGGCGCTCCAACGAGGGTCTGCGAAGCACCGCTTTCGTGACCCGCCGGCCCCCCGCCCCGATGAGCCTGCGCATCCACAACACGCTGACCCGCACCACCGAGGCGTTCATGCCGATCGAGCCCGGGCATGTGCGCATGTACGTGTGCGGCATCACGATCTACGACTTCTGCCACGTCGGCCACGCCCGCATGATGCTCGCCTTCGACGTCGTGCAGCGCTGGCTCAAGGCGTCGGGCCTTCGCGTCACCTACGTGCGCAACGTCACCGACATCGACGACAAGATCATCAAGCGCTCGCAGGAACGCGGCATCTCCCTGCGCGAGCTCACCCTTGAGATGACCGAGGCCATGCACCTCGACCTCGGTGCGCTTGGCGTGGAGGTGCCGACGCATGAACCACGCGCCACCGAGCATGTGGCGGGCATGGTCGGCCTCATCGAGCGGCTCGAGCAAAAGGGCCTGGCCTACCGCGTGCCCGGTGGCGACGTGAACTACTCGGTGCGCAAGTTTCCCGGCTACGGCCGACTCTCGGGCAAGTCGATCGACCAATTGCGCTCGGGCGAACGCGTGGCCGTGCTCGAAGGCAAGGAAGACCCGCTCGATTTCGTGCTCTGGAAAGCCGCCAAGCCGAGCGAGCCGGCCGACGCCAAGTACGACGCGCCGTTTGGCTGGGGCCGCCCCGGCTGGCACATCGAATGCTCGGCCATGTGCCATGCGCTGCTCGGCGAGCGCATCGACATTCACGGCGGCGGCATGGACCTGCAGTTTCCTCACCACGAAAACGAAATTGCGCAAAGCGACGGCGCTTTTCACCTCGGCAGCGGGCAAAGCTTCGTCAAGGTCTGGATGCACAACGGCCTGCTCAATGTCGACGACGCGAAAATGTCCAAGTCGCTCGGCAACTTCTTCACCATTCGCGACGTGCTCAAGAGTTACGACGGCGAGACCCTGCGTTTTTTCATGGTGCGCGTGCATTACCGCAGCCCTTTCAATTTCAGCGATGCCGGCCTCGACGATGCACGCAATGCGCTGGGCCGCCTCTACACCGCGCTGCTCGGCGAGCCCGAGGGCGAAGCGCCCGCCATCGACTGGAGCGCGCCGCAGGCAGCGCGTTTCAAGGCCGCGATGGACGACGACTTCAACACGCCGATGGCCGTGGCGGTGCTGTTCGAACTCGCCGGCGAGGCAAACCGCGGCAATGCGCGTTCGCGCTCGATGTTGCGTGCACTTGGCGGCGTGCTGGGCCTGCTCCAGCAGAACGCCAGCGCCTACTTGCAGGGCGGCGCCAAGCTCGACGTGGCCGACATCGAGGGCCTGATCGCCGCGCGCGCGGCCGCCAAGCGCGAAAGACAGTTCGCCGAAGCCGACCGCCTGCGAGACGTGCTGGCAGCGCAGGGCGTCGTGCTCAAGGACACGCCCGCGGGCACGACCTGGGCGCGGGGCTGACGCGCCCGCTTGCCGGCCCCGTGCCCACCCGCAGCACCGCCATGCCGCCACGCGCTCTTGGCGTCGTCACGCCCGACTATTGGGACGAAGCTTGTCGGCACCTGGGCAAGCGCGACCGCGTGATGCGAAAGCTTATTCCGCGCTTCGGCGAGGCGCGCTTGCAGTGCCGGGGCGACGCCTTCACCACGCTGGCGCGCTCCATCGTCGGCCAGCAGATCACCGTGAAAGCCGCGCAGTCGGTGTGGGGCCGGCTCACGCAGGCGATCGGTGGCCAGCCGGGGCGCATCGAGCCCGCTGAAGTGCTGGCGCAGCACGTCGACGTGCTGCGCGCTGCGGGGCTGCCCGTGCGCAAGGTCGACTACCTGTGTGACCTGGCCCGGCACTTCGACGCCGGCAGCGTCCACGTGCGCGCGTGGGCTTCGATGGACGACGAGGCGATCATCGAGGAGTTGGTTGCCATCCGCGGCATCGGCCGCTGGACTGCCGAGATGTTCTTGATCTTCTACCTGATGCGCCCCGACGTGCTGCCGCTCGACGACGCCGGGCTGCTCAAGGGCATCAGACACAGCTACTTCAGCGGCGAGCCGGTGTCCCGCGCCGAGGCGCGCGAAGAGGGCCATGCCTGGGCCACGGTTCGCGC
>JANONH010000175.1:0-5620 GCA_031420735.1 Methylibium sp. | reverse complement strand
GCATGGCGGCGTCGATCAGGCGCACGGTGCCCATCAGGTCGACCTCGAAGCCGCGCTGCCAAGCCGACTCTTCATTGGGGATCGCGAGCGCGCTGACATTGGCCACCACGATGTCGATGCCGCCGAGCGACGCTGCTGCGGCTTGCACCCACGCCTTCAAGGCCTGGGCGTCGCCGACATCGGCCACGCTGGCGGCGATGCGCACGCCGTGCTTGCCAAAGTCGGCCTTGGCCTGCTCGACCTCAGCAGCATTGCGGGCGCAGAACGCCACGTTGACGCCCTCGGCCGCAAGGGTCTCGACGATGGCGCGGCCGATTCCTTTGGTGCCGCCCGTCAAGATGGCGTTCAGCCCTTTGAGTCCCAGGTCCATGGTGTCTCCTCTTCGTCGCGTTCGCGGTCGTGTTGTCTCGGGGTGGCGCCATCGCTTCCTTCGAAGCCGGCTGCCGGCGTGGAGTCTATGTCGCCAGGCCTCACCGTCGCTTTGAACAAGGCGGCGCGTGAGGGCGGCGCTCGCAGTTGGCAATGCCGGGGCAGCGGCCACTGGCTCGTGCTGGCTGACACGAGGCGCCTCTAAATTTGACGCGGTAATGCTTTCCACGTCCAATGCGTTCGAATTCGACGCGGCCCCGTTGGGGGCTCTTTGTCCACGAACCGCCGCCTTTGCGAGCCTTACCTGGAGTGAGCATGCCCAAGCGCCACACTGCTGCGCCCGAACCCGAGGCAGCGATCCGCGTGCGGGCGCTCGAGTCGATCCTCACCGAAAAGGGCCTCATCGACCCGAAGGCGCTGGACGCCTTGGTCGACACCTACGAGCACAGGGTCGGCCCTCGAAACGGCGCCAGCGTCGTGGCCCGCGCCTGGGTCGATCCGGCCTACCGGGAGCGGCTGCTCACCGACGCCACCGCCGCGATCAAGGAACTCGGCTTCTCCGGGATGCAGGGCGAAGACATGGTCGTGGTGGAAAACACCCACGCGGTGCACAACCTGATCGTCTGCACTCTGTGCTCTTGCTACCCCTGGCCGACCCTGGGCCTGCCGCCCGTTTGGTACAAGTCCGCGCCCTACCGCGCTCGCGCCGTGAGCGACCCGCGCGGCGTGCTGGCCGAGTTCGGCACCGAGGTGGCCGAGACGGTCGAGGTGCGCACCTGGGACACCACCGCCGAAGTGCGCTACCTGGTGCTGCCCGAGCGCCCGCCGAACACCGGGCACCTGAGCGAGGCGCAATTGGCCGAGCTGGTGACCCGCGACTCGATGATCGGTGTCAGCCGCGCCAAGAACCCCGAAGGGGCTGCGCCATGAACGGCATTCACGATCTGGGCGGCATGCACGGTCACGGGCCGGTGCGTCCCGAAGCGAACGAGCCGGTCTTTCACGCGCCCTGGGAGGGGCGTGCCTTCGCACTGTTTGCATCGACCTTCGTGTTTGCCGGCTACAGCATCGACGAGTTCCGTCACGTCATCGAAAACATGGACCCGGCGCATTACCTCGAGTCGTCTTACTACGAGCACTGGCTCCACGCGTTCGAGGAAGTGCTGGCCCGCCGCGGCTTCGTCAGCCACGCGGAGCTCGACGCGCGCATCGCCCAACTGAGCGCCGAAGGACACTGATGCTGCTCACGCCCGACATCCTTGCCGCCGTCCTCGCCTCTGGCGCACCGGGCCGCGTGGACGCCGAGGTGGCGCCGAGGTTTTGCGCCGGCGCTCGCGTGCGCGTTCGCAACCACCACCCGCTCACCCACACCCGATTGCCGGGCTACCTGCGCAGCCGGGTCGGCACGGTCGAACACGACCATGGCGTGTTCGCTTTCCCCGACACCCGCGCCCACGGCCTGGGTGACAAGCCGCAGCACTGTTACAGCGTGAGCTTCACTGCGCAGGAGCTGTGGGGGCCGTCCGCGTCCGAGCGCGACAGCCTGCGCGTCGATGTCTTCGACGACTACATCGACCCCGCCTGAGCGGCCCCCCGCCTTGGACGCCGCCGTGTCGTCGCCGTTGTTGGCCCCTCTGCTACCCGCGCGCACGCCATCAAACGACGACAGGCCTTTTTCGGCGCCCTGGGAGGCCAAGGCTTTCGCGATCGTGGTCGAGCTCGCGCAGGCTGGGCATTTCACGTGGGCCGAGTGGGTCGAGTGCTTTTCGGCTGAGGTGGCCGCGGCCGCGGCCGTCGAGGCGGCGGGCGGCCGGTCTCTTGTCTACTATGAACAGTGGCTCAACGCCGCCGAGTCGATGCTGGTCGGCAAGGGCCTGACCTCGCAGGCGCAGTTGCGCGCAAGGCGCTTTGCAATCGGGGCCGCCGGTGTGGGCCATGTCTTGAAGTGAGCGCCGCCATGACGACCCCCACGCAAACTGCGGCAATGCAAAAGGTGCCGGTGACCATCCTCACCGGCTTTTTGGGCGCGGGCAAGACGACGCTGCTCAAGCGCATCTTGCAAGAGCGCCACGGCGAGCGCATCGCAGTGATCGAAAACGAATTCGGCGAAGCCGGCATCGACAACGAGCTGCTGTTTGCCAGCGGCAGCGAACGGATCGTCGAGATGAACAACGGCTGCATCTGCTGCACGGTGCGTGGCGACCTGGTGCGCATCCTCGGCGAGCTGCGCCTGCGTCGCGAGGCCGACCCGGCCGCGTTCGATCGCGTGATCATCGAAACCACCGGGCTGGCCGATCCGGCCCCGGTCGCGCAAACCTTCTTCATCGACGACGACATCGCGGCCTACTACACGCTGGACGCCATCGTCACCGTGGTCGATGCCGTGCACGGGCCGGCCCAGCTCGATGCCTTTCACGAGGCGCAGGAACAGGTTGGGTTTGCCGACCGCCTGCTGCTCAGCAAGTCCGACCTGGTGAGCGAGGCCGCGGTGGTGCAACTGCGCGCGCGCTTGGCGAGCATCAACCCGCGCGCGCCGCTCGAGGCCGTGCACTTCGGCCTCACCCCGGTGAACGAGCTGCTCGACATCCGCGGCTTTTCGCTCGATGCCATTTTGGAGATCGAGCCCGGCTTTCTGTCGGAAGACGCCCATGAACACGACGACGCGGTCCAGTCCTTCGTGTTCACGAGCGATGCGCCGCTGGACAGCGAGCGACTGCAGGGCTTCTTTCGGGACGCCATTGCCAGCCACGCCAAGGACCTGATGCGCTACAAGGGCATCGTCGCCTTTGAAGGGCTCGACCAGCGCGTCGTCTTCCAGGGCGTGCACATGCTGATGAACTCCGATGTGTCGCGTGCCTGGGGCGACGACGAAGTGCGTCGCTCCCGGGTCGTGTTCATCGGCCGCAATCTGCCCAAAGCGCAGTGGCTACTGCAGCTCGATGCCTGCGTGGTGCAAGCCGGCGCCAATGCGTTGGCCACGCACTGAGCCCGGCCGAACCGAGCGCCGATGCCCGCCGACCTGCTTAATTTTTCGGGCCTGGCGCTGATGTTCGCGCTCGGCCTGCGGCACGGCCTCGACCCCGACCACATTGCCTGCATCGACAGCCTCACATGGCGTGCGCTGGAGCACGAGCACCGCAACGCCGCGTGGGTGGGAACGCTGTTCGCGACCGGGCACGGGCTGCTGGTCACCGGCATGGCGGTGGGCCTCAGCCAACTGGCGCCGCAGCTGCATTTGTCACCCACCGCGATCGGGCTGTTGGCATGGCTGCCGACGGCGCTGCTGGTGCTGGTGGGCGCGCTCAACCTGCGCATGCTGCTGCGGCCGGCCTCGGCGTCTGGCGACGGCGGGGCGTGGAAGCTCAGGCTCATCCCCCGGCGTCTGCGCGAGCATTCCGGCGCGTGGGCGGTGATCGTCATCGGGGCGCTGTTCGCAGCGGTGTTCGACACCGCCACGCAGGCCGCAGCCTGGGGTTACGCCGCGAGCCAGAAGGGCGGCGGCTGGCAGGCGGCGCTGCTGGCGGGCGCGGTCTTCACTCTGGGCATGGTGATCACCGACAGCCTCGACGGCCAGCTCATCTGCCGGGTCGGCCGGCTGCGCAAGCGCGACCCGGCCGCCGGCGAGCGCCTGCGCCGCCGGCTCGGCGTCATGGTCGTGGCCATGTCCTTCGGCGTCGCCGGCTACAACATCGCGCAGGCCTTCTCGCCTGCGGTCGAACTCGGCGACCTCGGCTTTACGCTGCTGGGTTTGTCGCTCGTGGTGGTCGTCGTCATGCTCGGCGTGTGGTCGCGGTTGCGGCCCGGGCCGACGCCCATTCTCAAAACACAGGCGTGATTGCGCGCCGTCCTTTCCCTCAACTTCAGGAACTCGCCACATGGCCATCAAACGCCCCACGGATGCACAGCTCAAGGAAGTCGCTCTCGATCTGGGCATCCACCTGAGCGACGAACAGGTCAAGGCCTACAACACGCTCCTGCAGCCAAATTTCGACGCCTACGATCTGGTCGATGCCCTGCCGGATTTCGTGCCCTTGGTGAGCCATGCGCGGACCCCGGGTTACCGGCCCGGCCCCGAAGAAAACAAGTTCGGCGCCTGGTACATGAAGTCCACCATCCGCGGCGCAGCCAAGGGCAAGCTGGCCGGCAAAAACGTGGTGATCAAGGACAACGTCTGTGTGGCCGGCGTGCCGATGATGAACGGCTCCAGCACCATGGAGGGCTACATCCCCAACGTCGACGCCACCATCGTGACTCGGCTGCTCGAGGCGGGCGCCACCGTGGTTGGCAAGTCGGTGTGCGAGCATTTTTGCTTCTCCGGCGGTTCGCACACCAGCGCGACCGGGCCGGTGCACAACCCCTGGCGCATGGGCTATGCGGCCGGCGGCTCGTCGTCGGGCAGCGCGGCGCTCGTTGCTGCGGGCGAAGTCGAGCTTGCCATCGGCGGCGACCAGGGCGGCTCGATTCGCATCCCCTCGGCCTTTTGCGGCACCTATGGCATGAAGCCCACGCACGGGCTGGTGCCTTACACCGGCATCATGCCGATCGAGTTGACGATCGACCACACCGGCCCGATTACCGCCAACGTGGCCGACAACGCCCTGATGCTCGAGGTGCTGGCCGGCCCCGACGGGCTCGACCCGCGCCAGCATGCGGGCCGCGAGTCGCAGCCCTACACCAAGCTCATGAAAGGCGGCGTCAAGGGGCTGCGTATCGGCATCGTGACCGAGGGCTTCGCTTGGCCCAATTCGATGCCCGAGCTCGACGCGCAAGTGCGCAAGGCGGCCAAGCGCTTCAAGAAACTCGGGGCCACGGTGTCCGAGGTCTCGGTGCCGATGCACCGCATGGGCACGGCGATCTGGCTGCCGGTGGCCGCCGAGGGCGCGACCCAGCAGATGATGAAAGACAACGGGCACGGCTACAACTGGAAGGGGCTGTACGTGACCAGCATGGTCGACTGGCATGCCGCGTGGAAGGCGCGTGCCGACGAGTTGTCCGATCCGCTCAAGCTCACCATGGTGCTCGGCGAATACTTCATCAAGCACTACCGCGGTCACTTCTACGCCAAGGCGCAGAACCTGACGCGCCAGTTGACCCAGGCCTACGACGACGCCCTCAAGGAGGTCGACTTGCTGCTGATGCCCACGCTGCCGATCACGGCCAGCAAGCTCCCGGCGCAGGGCGCGCCCGTCGAAGAGACCGTGGCGCGCGCCTTCGAGATGATCTCCAACACCGCACCCTTCAACGCCACAGG